>JAOAIH010000005.1 GCA_026414805.1 Spirochaetota bacterium
CTTTTAACTAGTTTTGTCTTATTTGTCATGACTTACTCAGTTCCAATTTCCGTTATTTTTATAAAAATTAGTATCGGCTTAACAAATTGAAAAAGAATTTTAATGTTGCTGCAAATCCAAAATCTCTTGAATTATTTAAACCCTTTGCAAATTCATTCTGGAAATAAATATTACCAAGGTTAAAACCTATAAAAAGGCTTGCAGCAGCTTCGCCTTCGGTAAAACGCTTTCCTAATGCACTGCTTGATTGTGCAGAAGCAAATTCACCCCCAACACCAATTATTCCTATGTTATTAATATTATAAAATACACCACCGTGTCCACCAAATGTATGTTCTCTTTCGTTTTTACTGTAGGTTAATTCATACACAGGATGGATAACTACAATAAAGCTTGATACATAAAAAAGATTTGGTATTGAAAAGTGAGCCATATTCTCATCAATATCCACACCTGTGTGATGTTCGGCAACTAAATCCATATAGTAATTGCCGCTGGCAGCCCTAATTGTATTGAAAACACCTCTTACTGACCATGATTCTATGCTGTACTTGTTTTCTGCTCGGGTAGTTTCAGCCTGAGTTAAACCAAACTGTACGGATACTCTTTCAGCCAATCCATAATACATGCTGTAATTGGTGAAATATGAATCATTTTCTGGTGCATTGGTATCGTTAAATGAGTATTCACCTAAAACATCAGCGGCAAAATAGCCCGTTGGATAAACCATGGATTTGTGATGCAAAAATAAAAAAGTATCAAAGCATGCATCTGCTGGGTTAATAAAAAAAACTGATGCAGCAAAAAGAACAGTGAGAAAAATAAAAAACCTCTTTAACATAGAATAACCTCCTAAATATATTATCATAAAGTGTATAACATAAATATGATAGTAGCACTATATGTCAACAAAAATATATATAGACGCTTTTATAAGATATATTTTATTATATTGTAGTATTGAATAATAAATCTTTAGTTTTTATATTTATATTGAAGTAATGATCAATGTATATTAGGATATTAAATAGAAATTTTTTAATATCGTGTGAATCATATTTATTTGTTTCAATTGTCATAAATTTTTTTGTTAATATTTCATTCATTACAGGAGCTATCGCCTTAAAGACAATAGCATTTGGCGGTGCGCAATTATTGCAAAACACTGTTAGCTGATATTCGGACATATATACATCGCCACTAACATCCTTTTGACAAACTGTGCAATGAAAAAAATCAGGCAATATGCCTGATATTTTCAGATAATGAATAACAAATGCCAGTGCAAAAAAAATATACGCATTGGTTTGATGTAACGTTTGTATAGCCCCTTTTAATAGAGTATATATTTTTTCATTGGGATCGTTGAAGCCAGTTGTTTTATCAACAATTTCTAGCAGTAAAAAAAGAGTTATCATTGACTGGTAATTATTGCGCAGTGATAAAGTATCATGCAAGAGAGAAAATTCTTTTACATGCAGCATTTGTTTTTGTTCATTATAATAATATACAAGTTGCACAATGCTTCCGGGCTCAATAGCAGACAAACTACGTCGCTTGGTTTTTTTTATGCCTTTAAAAATAAATGTCCGTTTGCCATGATTTTGTGTATAGATAATATCTGCGACATCAGCTTCCAGAACTGGAATTTTCCGTAAAACAATCCCCTCTGCTTTCTGTATATCCATTGAATGCTTAATCAGTATCAGAATTTTTTTGTGGTGTAACTGTTACGATTATCCTTCCGATCCGTGTACCTTTTATATCTTTAATTTTAAACGATATATTTGAATATTTTATTTGTTCATCTTTTTTGGGTATTTTGCCAAAAAGGTCAAAAACAAATCCTCCTATAGTATCAAATTCCTGGTCGGGTAGCTGGCAACCGGTATGTTCATTGAAATCTGATATTGATAACCGTGAGTCAACCTCCCAGCTATTTTTTGAGATATTCTGAATTTCAGGCGTCTCATCTTCATCAAATTCATCTCGTATTTCACCAACAATTTCTTCAAGAATATCTTCAAGGGTCACAATTCCAGCAACCCCACCATATTCATCAACAACTATCGCCAAATGTAAATTTTGTTTTTGAAATTGTAGAAGCAAATCATCCAATGTCATGGTTTCGGGTACAAAGTATGGTTTGTGTAAAAGCTTTTTAATATTAAATTTCATTCGCCTGTCAATTATAAACGGCATGAGGTCTTTAACATATAAAATACCAGTAATATTGTCGATAGTTCCTGAATATACAGGTATACGTGAATGCCCTTCATCAATTATTAATTTCACCAGTTCTTTTAATGAAATAGATTCCTCAACTGCATTAATATCAACACGGGGTATCATCACCTCCCTTACATTTTTTGTAGAGAGGCTTAAAATGCCCTGAATCATCTCCTGTTTCTGGATAGCAAGTGAATCTTTTGATGGCGAGGAATTCTTTTTATCATATAGTTTTAGTTTATTGAGTTTTTCTTTCAATAACACTAAAAGGCTGTTATTTTTGAGTTTACTGGGCTTTTGTTCATCAGAAGCCATAGTGTGTTCTCTTAAAATACCTCCCTTCATAGTATGCTACATACTACTAATTGGCAAATTAAATTGTCAATTTGATTTTTTTTACTAAATAACCAGAACTATGCTGTATATGTAATATACATGAAAAGGTGTTCATTGTATTCAAAATTTTAGTTGTATTTAATTTGATTGTGATGTATAATTATTTTTTAACCGATAGTTACTATAGGAGTTACTATAGGAGTGTATTAAATGTTTACAAAATACAAAACAGAACAAAACTTTGGTAAAGCTCCATGAAATTAACTATTTTTTACTTTGATCCTAGTGTTTCATCAATATTTGTTGAAAAAACAGATGAATCTGGTAATAAGTTCTATACACTTTCCTCTCCTTATAATTTTGTTTACAAAGATGAAATAGTTGCTCGTGTAGTAGATGTTGATGATCCTGCAGATATTGTCTATCATTTGGATTCAGGATATAAATATTATAAATCTGAAAAATTCAAACCATTTAAAGCAGGTGATGGCATTATTTTTGATTCAATTAGTGGCTGCTATCGTGCTACTGATTACGGATTTGTTGTGTATGATCAGAGGACTTCCCGTATTCAGTTAAAATTGCCATTACAGGTATCAAAAAACAAACTGAAAGCTTCATACATCGTTTTCCCAACCAAATTTTTGAAGTTGCCAGTATATAAAGATATTGAACAACAACTTCTTGCTAATAAAATTATAAGCATTATAGATAAAAGTGAAATTGAATCACAGTTAAATGAGATTGATCCTCATAATCCCAGAGTTCATAGAATTATCGTTGCTCGTGGCAAAGAGCCTATGGATGGGTATGATGATTATTATATACCACTGATACAGATTGAAAAAAAAGCTGGCAAGTTGTTAGACGATGGCAGAATTGATTTTAAAGAAGTTGGTGCAATTATTGAAATTAAAAAAGGCCAAGAAGTTTTACAAAAAATACCAGGAATGAAACCTGAAGATGGCTTTGACATTTATGGCGAAAAAGTATCAGCCACCATTGTTAAGAAGGATGGATACTATCCTGGAGAAAATATTATTGCATCAGATACAAATCCATTGATATTTGTTTCACAGATAGATGGATGCCTGAATATTGAAGGGAAGACTTTATCAGTATTGCCTGTAGCTATCATCAAAGGTGATGTGAACTATGAATCAGGAAATATAGATTTTGATGGTTCAGTACAGGTTATGGGTTCAGTATTACCTGGTTTTACAGTGAATGCAACTGGTAATATTTATGTAGATAAAAATGTAGATGATGCAAAACTGTCAGCACAGGGCGATATAGTAGTAAAATTAGGAATTGTTGGTAAAGGGGAAACAAAGATAATTGCAGGAGGTTCAGTAAAAGCAAAATTTGTTTTAAATTCAACTATAGAAGCTTTAGGAAAAATTGAAATAGAGGATTCAATAATAAATAGTGTAGTATTTTCAAATGATGCCGTAATAGTAACTGGAAGGCATGGTAAGATTATTGGAGGTGAAACTACTGCACGTCATGAAATTTTAGTCAACGTAGCAGGGTCACAATTGCAAAATGTTACCAAACTGACAGCAGGCAAAAGTTTGATTGTTGAAAGGGAATTAGCTGAATTGCGCAAACAAATGGAAAAATATAAAACAAATGTGGAAGAAATACTTAAAAAAATTAAAAACAGTTTTGGTGAGGGTGTATTTGAAAATCCAAAAGAGTTTTTGAATATTTTACCACCAGTTAAAAAGAAAAATTGTTTATTGTTGTTAAAAGAACTTTCAGATAATAATCGCCAATTAAAGTTGCTTTTGGATCAAAGAGGTGAAATTGAAAAAAAATATAAACTGGAGCGAGAACCATCAATAAGTATTACCGATATTGCATATCCGGGCGTAATTATAACTATTAAGCGAAGTAAATTACAGATTGAGAAAGCTATGCAAAATACTAAATTTTATGAAGACAACGAAACAAAAAGAATAGTTTTCACATCAGCAGTTTAAATTTAACAAATAAAAATTAGATATTTTTATATAATTTGCATATATTATAAGCAATATTACGATATATGATTTTAATATTTTTTAAAATATTTGACAAAATATTGTGATATACTATCTGTGAGCAAATTAAAAATGAATGGAGGCTTTTATTATGAGTATGCCAGGACTTCCGGAATTACTTATAATATTCTTTATAGTATTGATAATTTTTGGTGCAGGGAAAATACCAAAAATAGCCAAAGATATTGGTACTGGTATTAAAGAATTCAAAAAAGCTATGAATTCTGATGATGAAACCAAGGATGAAAAAAAATCCTAAAATGCGATATGTATACTTGGGCTGTCTTACAACATTTATTATTGAATAAATGTTAGAGGGTTGTTTTTATAAAAGATTCCTTGAAAATTTTAAAAAAGTAGAATTTGTATAGAAACTGATTTATAGGCAGCCCATTATCTACAAAGAAGTTGTTTGCAAAACATTTGAGAAGAACTTTTGTATATTTTATCCAGCCTGATAATTTATTGCGATGCATTGTTTTCCTTTTCAAATTCAAAGTATAAAAATTAAAAAAGTTATTTCTTCTAGCTTGTTTTAATATGAAAGAATGTATTAAAAATTACACTCTCAAAGAAGTTGAATTATTGTTTGCATCAATCAATGAAAAGAGCTATCGAGCCAAACAACTATTTAATTGGCTTTATGAACGCAACATAGATAATTTTTTTGAAATAACAAACTTTTCCAAAGAACTAAGAAATTATTTACATGAGCATTATGAAATTTCACCTTTAAAATTAGTTGATAGAAAAAAATCAAACATTGATGGAACTGAAAAATTTTTATTTCAAACTTTTGATGGTCATTTTATTGAATCAGTATTTATCCGTAATGATGGCACTGACGAAGGCCGGCTGACAATTTGTGTATCAAGCCAGGTTGGGTGCCCAATGGGTTGTGCATTTTGCCAAACAGCTAAAATTGGTTTTAAGCGCAATTTACAAACTGGCGAGATACTTGATCAGATAAATCAGGTTAGGCGATTAACAGGGCTAAAAAATAATAATGTTGTGTTTATGGGAATGGGGGAGCCATTCCTTAACTATGATAATGTCCTAAAGGCTGCTGATATTATGAATTATACTTTTGGGTTTCATATATCGGCTAGAAAAATTACCATATCAACGTGTGGTATTTATGATGGAATTGAACGTTTTATAGACGAAAAACGCCCTTATAATTTAGCAATATCGTTAAATGATACTGATATGGTAAAACGAGCAAAATATATGCCTGTTGAGAAAAAATTTCCAATGCAATCAATTATACAATTACTTGAAAAAAAGTTTCCTGCATCACGAAACCGTGTAACAATAGAATACATTATGCGAAAGGATAATATAACAGAAAATGACGCATTGAGATTAAAGACAATGTTTAAATATAACCGCATTAAACTTAATCTTATACCCCTTAATAAGGGAAAGCATACATTTGAAATACCTACTGAAGAAGAAATAAATAAATTTATAAAAAGGCTTGAAATTATGAATATACCTATTTCTATAAGGAAAAGTGCCGGTAGTGATATTGAAGGTGCATGCGGTCAGCTTTCCGGGAAGTATTACACACAACATTAAACAAAACCATTAAAAGGTTTCCATTATGGATTTTAGTCTTTTTGATTGGATAAAGAAACATAAATATTTTTCATTTATTGGTTTACCTGTTATTGTATTAACTTTGATAACAGTATATACTTCTATTATATATGTTCAATGGGTACACGATAAGCAGAAGGCTCTTGATAAGTTATTTAAATATAAACAGCTTATTGATCGCACTGAAGAATTACGAGAAGGGTATACATACAATTATAGTGAAATAGATGTTTCTGCTAAAGTGGTGGATATTCCCACACGTATTTATGATAGGAATAATGAAATTATAGGAGAGTTCTTTGAACAAAAAAGGGAGATAGTTCCTTATTCATATTTTCCAAAATGGCTAATCAAAGCAGTTATTGCCAGTGAAGATAGAGATTTTTACACCCACAAAGGTGTGAGTTTAAAAGGAATTGCCAGAGCTTTTGCTGTTAACATAATTCATTTACGAGTGGTGCAGGGTGGCAGTACAATTACTCAGCAGCTAGCTAAAGTTTTGTTTACCGATATGGAACGTAATATAAAGCGCAAAATATATGAAATATTTTGTGCACTTGAAATAGAAAAACATTATGATAAGCAAGATATTTTGTCAATGTATCTCAATTATATATATTTTGGTAACGGTGCGTATGGCGTTGAAGCTGCTGCAAAGATGTTTTTTGGCAAGTCAATCATTGATTGCAATGAAACTGAATGTGCAATGATTGTTGCTACTATCTCAAATCCGTTAATTTATTCGCCACTTAATAACCTTGATGTATCATTACGAAAAACAAAACGAATCCTCCAATCGATGGTTGATGCAGGTTTTTTGAAACAGGAACAGGCTGACATCCAGTATAATAATTTCCTTAAACAATGGAATGTACAATTTTCAAAAGAAAATGTTGCGACATCATCGTCAATTGGCAGCTTTATATTCAGTTTATACCGCATTAACAGGGCACCATTTTTCAATGAATATATACGAAGAATACTTGTTAATAAATTTTCAGAGGAAGTTGTTAAAAAGGGTGGATTAAGTGTTTACACTACACTGGATGCCAAAAAACAGGATATTGCACTTGTTGCATTACGTAAAGGCATTCAATTACAACGCGAGTATCATGAAAAAAATGCAAAATATATAAAAAATCCTGAGCGTGCACTTGCTGAAATGGAAAAAGCAAAAAATATTGAGGGAGCCTTTGTTTCACTCAATCCATTTACTGGCGAAATTATATCTTATGCAGGGGGATATAATTTTTCATACCAAAATCAGCTTGATCATGTGCAACAGATTAGAAGACAGCCAGGCTCGTCATTCAAACCTATCATTTATGCCGCTGCCATTCAAGATAAGGTCATCACACCTTCTACCGTGTTTGATGATATACCTATGACTTTTAAAGGAGGATATTCCCCAAAAAATTATGATGGGATATATCTTGGAAAAGTAATTGTAAGAGAAGCTTTAAAAAAATCAATAAATGTTGTTGCGGTCCAGGTACTTGAAAAAGAAGGGTACAGCCGGATAATGTCAATCATTCAAAAAGGGTTGAATATATCAAGCAGTGAACTTGAAACACGTTTCTACAAAACATTATCACTGGCTCTTGGTACCTATGAGCTATCGCCTCTTGAAAATGCTGTACTGCATTCAATCATTGTGAATGGTGGTGATTTTATTATTCCCTATGGCATCCGTTATGTGAAAGATTATAACGGGAATATTGTCTGGAATAATGAAGAAGAGGTATTATTGCAAATACAGGAAAAACGTAAAGAATATGGTAAAATAATTGATCCAATAGCGTGCGCTATTGTTGTTTCTATGCTTAAAGGAGTTTTTGAGGATGGAGGTACAGCATCATGGGTAATGAAAAATAAATCTATACCTGTCGATATTTCAGGTAAAACGGGTACAAGCAGCGATTATGTTGATGCGTGGTTTTTGGGATATACACCAGATTCTGTTACTGCAGTATGGGTTGGTAATAAAGCAGGAGCTATCTCTTTGGGGAAAGGAAGAAGTGGAGGTGTTGTGGCAGCACCAATTTGGGCAGATTATATTTTTGCTATCAGCAAAGATTCTGAATATAAATCATTCATAATACCTCAAGGAGGTATTACTAAACAGACTATATGCCTTGATAGCGGTTTAGTACCAAGAAAAGAGGGTTTATGCCCTCGTGTAGCTGTAAATGAATTATTTTATACTGGTACAGAACCTGGTGAATATTGTACAATCCATACAATACAGGAATCTCATTGAGGGTATACATGAATATATACAAACCATTTGCAATTATAACAGCACTTGTGTTATTATCAAGTTTTGCTTTATCATTTCAATGGCCAGTTACAAATGGTACAATACATTCTACATTTGGTGAACCACGACCTGACCATTTCCATAATGGTGTGGATATTTCCTCCATTGATAAAAAGGTATTTCCTGTAAAGGAAGGCAATCTAGTATTTTGTTGGGATAAATCATTATTCCCTCTTGAACAGTATCCAGGTGTTGGGAATTATTGTATATTAGAACATCAAAAAAATGAAAAATCAGTATATGTACATCTTGATAATAGCTTAAATATACAAAAAAGATACCAACTTACTGATACTATTGCATATATGGGGAATACAGGTAGATCTTATGGCACACATCTTCATTTTACAGTGCTTAGCAATGGTAACGTTTCAATAAATCCATTTACAATATTACCTCAAATAGACGATAAAAAGCCACCAGTAATAGAAGGCATATATATTAAAGTGGGCGATAGTTACACGCGATTGCGTGAAGGCAGTAATATCAGGTTGACACAACATCATCCGTTGGCTATTCAGTGCTTTGATGCAATCAAGCGAAATGAGCGATGTGGTATTTTTGCACTCAAAGTGATTATGAACAATGCTACTATTTTGGATGTACGATTTGACACTATAAAACTTGATAATAAAAATAAGTTGACAATTAAAGCAATAGGATTTGAAAATTTATATGATAGCAAAGGAAATTACATTGCTACAAATGTTTCATATAATTCTGGCATTAATTCTCTGACAGTTATCGCAGAAGATTTTGCAGGCAATAAAACCTCTCAATCAGTTAACTTTAATGTGGTTCTTGATTTCAAGAAGTGAAAGCAGGGTTTCAAGGAGGAAAAATTTTGTGGCTAATATGATTCTTTATTATAGAAGAAAGAAAAATATCAAACAGGTTGATATGGCAAAGGCATTACACGTGTCGCCATCATATTTATGCAAGATTGAACGTGGTGTACAAGAACCAACTGAAGAATTTAAGAAACAATGTGCAAAGTATCTCAACGTCAGCATAGCCAAATTATTCCCTGAAAGCATACCTGACAAAAAAGAAATCATAAATGATTTTATACCATCTAATAATAAGCTGTGGAGTATTAGGGTATCCAAAGGGATTAAACAGTATGAATTGGCTAAAATGCTACATTGCTCCCCATCCTATCTTTCAAAAGTTGAAAAAGGTTTACAACAACCAACTGATGAATTTAAAAAAATATGCGCAAAAGTATTAAAAGTAAAAGAAATAGAAATATTTCCTTAAGGCTCACGTAGCAAAGAAAAAATGGATTATATTCATTTACAGATAGCAATCATTTTTGTATGTTTGTTTTTTTCTGCTTTTTTTTCTGGATCTGAAACTGCATTATTTTCTTTTAAAAAAAGCGAACTCATCAGATTTTCATTTTCTGAAAATGCTTTGGAAAATCAGATAGCTAAATTTTTATCACATCCCCATAATATATTAATAACACTCTTAACAGGTAATTTATTTGTAAACATTTTATTATCATCATTATCAACCTCGCTGTTGTTATCCTTATGGCCTCGTTATGGCCATATAATAACTATAGCTATCGTAACCCCAATATTGATTCTTTTTGGTGAGATATTGCCAAAACTAATATCGCTATATAACTACAAAAAACTTATTTATTATATACTTCCACTAATATCTCTGATACATCAAATTATATTACCTGTTCGTTATATTTTATTAACTATTTCTGAATTATTCATACAATTTTTCAAAATACGATTGGATGGCACTTTAGATATATCTGAAGATGAATTATCTATAGCAATTTATTATGGCGAAAAGTACGGGATATTATCTGGCGATGAAAAGCAGTTTATAAGTAATCTTTTGCGATTCACAAAAAAAACAGCAGAGAATGCAATGATACATAGAAATAAAGCATTGTTTATTCCTTATAATGCATCAATGCATGAGGTGATTAATATTTTTAAAGAAACAGATGTCATACGAGCACCTGTTTTTAAAAATAATTTGGACACTATTGTTGGCTTGATTGATTCTCGTGAGTTAGTTCCCTATGCAGCTGGTATAAAGAAAGCAAAAACCATAACAAAACTTATTCATCCAATTTATCATTATCCAGCATCTGTGTCATTGAGTGAACTGTTGGAGGAATTTTTACGTAATAAAATACAGATTGCTATTATTGTTGATGAATATGGTGGTACACTTGGTGTTGTAACGTTAAAACGAATAATTGCAGAATTATTTGGACGTGGATACACATTATGGGAAGATGTTCCCAAACCAGAAATAAAAAAAGAAAAGGATGTTGTGATAGTTCCTGGTGATATGCAGATTGATGAATTTAATGCAATGTTTAACGTTTCAGTTAATTCTACTGAAAGCGAAACAATTGGTGGATATATAATTGAGAAGTTAGGGTACTTACCAAAGCGAAGAGCATCTATTATGGTTGATGATTATATTTTAACAGTGCGTTATGTTGCTAAAAACAGGATCCAATCAATAGAAGTAAAAAGAGAAGAATCATGAAAGATATGTATATTGGCACACAACTATTAATACTTCTTTTTACATTCCTATCTGCATATTTTTCTGCAACTGAAACAGCAATTGTATCAAGCAATATAATAAATATCCAGAATCTTATTAATAAAGGAGTTAAAAAAGCTCGCAGTCTTTTGCATATAATAGAAAATCCTGACAGTGCTCTTGTCATGGTTCTTATAGGCAATAATATCTCAAATATAGGTGCAACTGCATTTATTACTTTTTTTGCAAGCAAAGCGTTATTTATTAAAGACACCATGCTTTTTATAGTTACTATCGCTCAAACTATTTTCTTTTTAATTTTTTGCGAGCTCTTTCCAAAAATTGTTTCACGTTCAAAACCTGAGAAGTTTCTACTCTATACTTACTGGTTATTCTATTTTTTTTCAATAACGTTAAAACCACTTATTGCTATAGTGTTAAAAATTTCTACCATAGTTAAAAACAGATTCAATACTAATGAGATAAAACCCCTGCCAATAAGTTCACGTGATGAAATTGATACGTTGTTTAAAGCTGTAGAAAAAGAAGGAATTATTGAATCACAGCACTACATATATTTTAATGAAATTCTTTCTTTTAGGGATGTACGGGCCAATGAAGTCATGACACCTTTGATTGATATTATTTCGGTAGAAAAGAATCAGCCTATAAAACATTGCATCCGATTAATAGAAAAGACCCGGTTTTCGCGAATACCCGTTTTTGACCAGAGGGTTGATAACATAATTGGATACATCTATTATCAGGATTTATTAAAAAATAAATCGGTTAAAAATATTGAACAGATATTAAGAAAGCCGTATTTTGTCCCTTCCACCAAGAAGATATATGAACTGATTAACGAAATGGAAGAACATGAAGTATCTATGGTTTTTGTTGTAAATGAATATGGAGCTGTAGAAGGGTTATTGACTGATGAAGATATTGCAGAGGAGATCGTAGGTGAAATACAAACAAGGGATCATCCACAAGATGATTCAATTAAGGAGATAGCTCCCTGGAAGTTCAGTGTTGCAGGAAATATAGACATTGAATATTTCCAGCGCAGATTTGGGATAAAAATAGAAAAACATGATTTTGAAACATTAGCTGGGTTTTTGCTGTACATATTAGGCTACATTCCTGAAATTGGTCAAAAAGTACACTATCAGGATATAACATTCCAAATTGAAGAAGCTACTGATAGGGCTATAGAAAGGGTTATTGTTTCTATACCCAGACGCAAGACTATTTCACAAGCATAGGACCCAGGTCTTCCTTACCAGCCAATATATGAACATGTAAATGCCATATGACCTGACCAGCCGCAGGACCGTTATTGATGATCACACGATAGCCTTTGTCTAATTTTTCCTGTTGGGCTATTTTATTTATTGCAAGGAATATATCGCTCATAATGTAACTATTTGTTTCATTAATTTCATCAATATTTTGGGTGTGTTCTTTATGAACAACTAATACATGAAAAGGCGCCTGGGGATTAATATCCTTAAACGCATACACTTTATCATTTTCAAAAACTTTTGTTGATGGAGTTTTCCCACTTATGATATTGCAAAATAGACATCCCATAAATTTACTCCTATCCAAGAAAAATTTATTGTAAAAAAATTTATTGTAACAAGCAAGATTATAAATAATATGTGTATGATAAAAAATGCAATCAAAAAAGTGTACTGTTGTAAAAAATTATTTTATTATTAGTGGTAAAATTATCTTAAATGAGGAGTGTAAAAGACATACAGTATTTAGTATACCCTGATAAAGAGGAATGTAATAGTATTGTACAAAGGTTTTTGGAAAATCCAATACCATATCGTATTGCGTATAGTAGCGACGTCGAATTAGATTCAATACTACATGAATTACAGTGTAAAGATATAGATTCAAAGGATGTTATAGTATTAAAGACTTTTTTAGGAAGATTCTATCAGGTATGCCCCGGCTCACCGCACATGATATGCTGCAGATACAGGGTTATAAACACTTGTTTTAATTGTTTATATAACTGCACATATTGTTATATGCATGTGTACCTGAATAGCTATGGGATAATACAATTTACTAATACTGAGAGGCTTTTTAATGAATTAAATGATTTTATTAGTAATTGTTCTCCTTCGATGGTGTACAGAATTGGAACAGGAGAATTTACCGATTCACTAATGTTTGATGAAATCACGGGTCTTGGCAGTGAATTGATACGGTTTTTTTCTCAACATCAAAATATTTTCTTTGAGCTTAAAACTAAGTCATCAAATGTTGATCATTTACTAAATATACCATATAAAGGCAATGCTGTGATTGCCTGGAGTTTAAACACGCCACACAATATCAACTACTATGAACATCACACCGCTGCGTTGCAGGAAAGAATTAATGCTGCTATTAAAGCTATTGATGCTGGCTATTATGTGGCATTTCATTTTGATCCCATTATTCTGTATAAGGATTGGGAACATGATTATTACAGCGTATTACAATTGTTAAAGAAAGAAATTGATCCTAATAAGGTTGTATGGATATCTTTGGGTGGCTTTAGGTATCATTTGCATTTCAGAGAAATATTAAGAGAAAAATTTCCTGATGAGATGATGACAGTAAACGAGATGTTTCCAGGAATTGATGGAAAATATCGCTACTATAAACCATTAAGGATATACATATATTCATTTATGTATCAGCAATTGCGTGAGATATTTAAAAAAGCATATATCTATTTATGTATGGAAACAGATTATATGTGGCAAGAGATTACAGGTAAAAATTTTACTTCTTCGGAGGATTTGGAAATTGATATTTCAAATCATTTGAGCTATCACTTTATTAAAAAAAATCACATTTTATATTGACCATGCGCTATAATACATATTTATTGTAATCATTAAGCGGAAATAGTATTGATTTTAATCAATTGAGGATGGTATAATTTTTAGGGCATCATACTATGGTATACGTAAATGTCACTTTAATAAACAAAAATAAAAGAAAACATTATCAAAAAGAAATAAATTTGTTATTTTGATATATTAAGATTTGAAATGAAATACAATTGCACAGGAGATTACAATTGGAATATACAGATGTAAAAGACTTGATGCGTGAATTACAGCAACTTGAAACTAATATTAATGAGCTCTATACTGCTCTTCATATAGAAGATAAGAAGCAGCAGTTGCAATTATTAGTTGAAGAAACATATAAAGAGGATTTCTGGCAGGATCAAGCACGAAGTACTTCTATCCAGCAGCAAATCACTCAGATTAAAAAGAATGTAGAGCCATGGGATACTTTAAGAAAAGAAGTATCAGACTCAATATCACTTCTTGAAATGGCAATAGATGAAAATGATAACGAAGTAATTGTAGAAATTGCTTCAAGAGTAGACCAGTTTAAAAAACGATTTGAACAATTGGAAACAAGGGAATTATTATCAGAACCCGATGATGATAAAAATGCAATTATGACTATTCATCCTGGTGCTGGCGGTACTGAATCACAGGATTGGGCAAGCATGCTTATGCGTATGTATGTTCGTTGGGCTGAAGATAATGGATTTGCTATAGAAATACTGGATTACATGCCAGATATTGAAGCTGGTATTAAAGAAGTTGTAATGCTAATTAAAGGTGATTATGCCTATGGGCTGTTAAAAGGAGAACGGGGTATACATAGATTAGTACGTATCTCGCCATTTGATAGCAACCAGAGGCGACATACTTCCTTTGCATCAGTTGATGTTATTCCTGAAGCGCCAGAAGATATTGATATTGAAATTAAGGAATCTGACTTAAGAATTGATACATATAGAGCATCTGGAGCTGGTGGGCAACATGTTAACAGGACTGATTCAGCGGTACGAATTACTCATTTACCAACAGGTATTGTGGTTCAATGTCAGAATGAACGTTCACAACATAAAAACAAAGCCTATGCTATGAAGATTTTGAAATCGCGGTTATATGAACTTAAAAGAAGTGAGATAGAAAAAGAGAAATTAGAAAAATTTGGTGAAAAAAAAGACATAGCATGGGGCAATCAAATCCGTTCATACGTGTTTCATCCATATACAATGGTGAAAGACCATCGTACAGGAGAGGAAACCGGCTCGGTAGACCATGTCATGGATGGTGACATTAACAGATTTATTTACGCATATCTGAAAAGCCTTAAAAGTATAAAAATTAAGCGATAAATTCCCATTTTTTTATTGCATAAATTGAAATCAGCTTGTGTACTATTTATATAGTGTACGAATATATAACAAGTACAGTATTGCTAATGTTATTCTACTCATACTGTTGATTTACACTACAGCAGTTAGGCATGATGTGTATGATTTTGAAAATTTATTATGTATAATAAAAAATATAAAATCTATCTTGCAACAACTGCTCTGATATTTATTATAATCATACAACGTTATACTTACGCTGCTGGAACTATTGGAACTTCTGGTGCTGATTTTTTAGAGATTGGTGTAGGGAGCAGACCTTTAGGAATGGGAGAAGCATTTACAGCCGAAGTGGGTGATGTAAATGCAATTTATTATAATCCTGCAGGTTTGGGGACTCTTAAGTTCCCTGTTATGAGCTTAATGCATCAGGAACTTATTGTGGATTCACGATTTGAGAACGTTTCATTAGCTTTTCCATTATATAAAGGTTTTTTTGGTTTTTCTACATCAGTTTTTTGGGTTCCTCCTTTTGATAAAATTGATATAAATGGCAATAAGGTAGGTACAGTAAACTTTTATAATGTAAGTGGTATTTTGGCATACGGTTATTCTTTAGGATTCATGGAAGTAGGCGGTTCACTTAAATATATATATCAGCAGATTGATACATTACAGTTACAATCATTGGCCTTTGATATAGGAATTTTAAAACGTATTACTATGTATTCACCATTTGATGCACCAATAAGAAACTTATCACTTGGGTTATCAATACAAAATATTGGAACAAATGCTAAAGATGATAGCTTGCCACGATTAATAAGGGCAGGTTTGTCATATAAAATGTCTTATTTTTTTGGTTTTAATATTGATTTGGTAGAAAATGCCATAACATCATCTGACTTATATGACTTTACTTCAGGATTTAATGAAAGTTTCAGAGTTAATACTGGTTTTGAACTGAATTATCTTGATATTTTATTTTTTAGAGCTGGATATAAATTTAATGATGCAGGTAAATATACTTTTGGCCTTGGTTTTAATTATGCTATAAAAAATGTTGCATTTGTTGTTGATGCTTCGTATCAGGATGCTGGGGTATTTGGTCCTATATATTCATTTACTATCACATATAAGCTTATACCCAAAGTTATCACAATCGAGGACAAGTTAAAAGCAGAAGTACATTATCAACGGGGAATAAAGTATTTTATCACTGACGATATTGATAGCGCAATTGAAGAATTTAAAAAAGCTAGAGATTATAATCCTTATCATAAAAATGTTGATAAAAAAATACAGGATCTAGAAGAATTAAAAGAACTTAAGAGGCAAAATGAGTTACTTGAGAAAGAACAACAGAAAATTAGATGAAATAAGGAAAGTAATAGTTACACCTAATTTTTGTCCTGCTTCATTAGGGTCGGTTTTATATCAATGTGGCAATACACAGGTAATTTGTGCTGTATCAATTACACCACAGGTGCCACAACATGCACTTGATAAAGGCACTGGTTGGATAACAGCTGAGTACAGTTTACTACCCTATGCCACAAATCCAAGAACTGAAAGAAGAAATATACGCCCAGATGGAAGATCAGTAGAAATTCAACGGCTGATTGGTAGAAGTTTGCGTACAATTTTGGATTTAGAAAAAATGCAGGGTGTTTCTTTAATTGTTGATTGCGATGTTCTTCAGGCTGATGGTGGAACAAGGACTGCAGCAATATCTGGTGCATATATTGCACTGCAGTTAGCAATTAAAAGATTATTACACCAAAATTACATTACCGATAATCCTATTAAAGCACAGGTTGCGGCAATCTCTATAGGTTATATTGGAAATGATTTATTATTAGATCTTGATTATGAAGAAGATTCCCAATGTGATGTTGACATGAATTTAGTGATGGATAGTAAAAATAACATAATTGAAATTCAGGGAACTGGTGAAAAAAGATCATTTTCAAATAGTGAGCTTGAATCAATGCTTCGATTAGCTCAAGATGGGATACAAAAGATATTTGCAATACAAAATGATGTGCTTAAATTGTATCTATAAAAGCCGAATATAAATAGTATACAGTATCTTTTTTTAATCAATAATATGGATGGTCCATTGTGCTATGCGGAAAGCCCTGATAACATTAATTTTCATTACTATTACTCATTTAGCAAATGCTCAATATTATGTAAGAAATACAACTGTCATTGACACCCCAACTGCATATACAATAGCACGAGGTACTTACCAGTTGTCATTTCTGGGATATGATAATGGAGGAGTAGAACTTAAAGCTTTTATTGGTCTACACAACAATTTTTTTCTAGGTGCTTCATTAGATATACAGAGTGCAATTGGAAAAGATGATCCTGATCCAAATGTTCCAGGAGTTGTAGGAAAAATTAAATTTACTGATGGATGGGAAATGTTCCCCATTTCATTTGCAATAGGTTATGATTCTTTTTACATTGGTGAAGAAGGAAAAACATACAACAGTAGGAATGAACTGAATCAAATGATATATGGACCCTATTTTGTGATAACCAAGCCAATATATCTATTTAATGATGAGCAACATATACATTTTGGCATGCGTATTCCAACACAACCGGAATATGTTCCTAAAGATACATCATATTTTCTTGCTCTTGATATACCACTTGGCGAAATATTTGTGTTTAAAGCTGAAATGGAACGCGTATACTATAATTTTGAAAGAGCAAAAGAATGGTTATACAATGTTGGGATGAGATATTCATATATGCAAAGGTTGGGGATTGAATTTGATGTATTATTTCAAAAAGATGAAAATCCAAATAGAATAATACGGATAGAATATATAAATGAATTTTGAAGTTTATACTCTCTATTGCAAATATTTGAAATCATGAAAAAAAACACTATATTTATAGTGATAGCCATATACGCTATTTTTATTACTGCCATTCAAAACTATTACTTCATTATTGATAATTTTTTATATGCACAGAGTAAAAAGCACTGCGTTATTTACATACTCAATGGAGTAGGTGAACAAGTTCCTTGTTATGTTGAACTTGCACGCACGGCTTTTGAGCATGCTAAAGGCTTGATGAATAGATCCCAATTGTGTAATAGTTGTGGAATGTTATTTATTTTTGATGACGAGGAATACAGAACATTCTGGATGAAGGATACAAAAATACCATTAAGTATTGCTTTTATTGATTCTGTTGGAATAATTAATGATATTCAGGATATGAAACCATTTCAAACTTTTCCAACATATTCATCAAAATATCCTGCCAAATATGCTTTGGAAGTAAATCAAGGTTGGTTTAAAAAAAATAATATTAAGACTGGATCAAAAGTAATATTCAATGGATGCATCGGTAAATAGAATACCAATTTCTGAAAATGAAAAAGCTATTCTTATAGGCATACAACTTCCTCATAATGATGAATTGGAAGTACTTCATTCAATAGATGAGCTATCGCAATTAGTAGTTACAGCTGGTGCTGTAGTAGTTACTAAACAAATAGTCAAACGTGCATCTCTTGATCCTGCATATATTATTGGAAGCGGAAAACTTGATGAAATAAAAAAAATAATTACAGAACAATCAATAAAGTTAGTTGTATTTGATCTTAATACTATTCGTCCTGTTCAAATCAGAAACCTTGAAAATTTGCTTGGGTGCCGAGTAATAGGCAGGACAGAAGTTATTCTAGATATCTTTGCTCGAAGGGCTAAAACAGTTGAGTCCAAGATTCAGGTTGAGCTTGCTCAACTAAACTACATTCTACCAAGGCTCAAAGGACTTGGAGGTGTACTATCAAGGTTGGGTGGTGGCATTGGGACAAGAGGCCCGGGGGAGAAGATGCTAGAAACCGACAGAAGACATATTGTTAAAAGGATACAAACACTTAAAAAGAAACTATCGCACATATCACGACATAGAAATGTGCAAAGACAGGAGCGTTTACAGAATGAGATTATTGGTGCGGTAGTGGGGTATACCAACGCAGGAAAATCTACATTGGTGAATGTGCTGGCAAAAGACGATTTGTTTGTGGAAGATAGATTATTTGCTACTTTGGATGCCTATACTAGAATTGTTTATTTAGATGAATCGCATAAGATATTGTTAACGGATACAGTTGGTTTCATTAATAATCTCCCTTCACATCTGGTAGAATCATTTAAATCTACGCTAGAGGAAATAAAATATTCGGATTTTATTATACATGTTGTTGGTCTTGATTCAGATATAGATAAGGTGGTTAGAGTTGTAAATCATGAATTACAAGTACTGAATTCCAATAATAAACCTATTGTATTATATTTTAATAAACTGGATATTGCAAAAGAAGAAACAATAAATTATGTAAAGTTGCAGTTTCCCGATGCTGTTGTTGGTTCAAGTTTAACAGGTGAAGGTATTCAATTGTTGAAAGAAAAAATAATCGAAATAATAGAGAAGATAGACAAAAAGAAACAAATATTCTTGGAATATTCTAAAGATGTAGTATAGCCTGGGTTAATATTTGCCAGTTGTCAGTTTTTGCTTACTTCTTTATATGAGCAATTATTAACAAATTGATTAATTCTGTATCCTTCAGATGTCGATTAATATAATACATTAGGAATAGAACATTACTATTGATTCAGGGTTAAAATTACGATGTATGATTTTAAACGGTATACCTTCCCCGACGAAAGGAAAAAGAATTCCTATATTTATGGTTTTTTTTCAATATTATTTATACTGGTGATAGTTATATTCACTCTCATTGCTGACAAGCCACAAAGTAATGTTAAAAAAATTGCTTCATCTAATCTTGCATCAGTAGAAAATAAGTTGATAGTTGACGGCCTTAAAATGGAAGATGATGTCCCACCAGCTGAATCCGAGGGCGAAATTATTTTTGATGATAGTTTTGATGATGATATTGATATTACAAACATAGTTCCTGTTGAAACTCAAAAAAGTAAAAAAAAAGTAATCAATTTTAATATAGAAGAATTAAGAAAGAAAGATAAACGCTGGCATGTATCTAAATATACAATACAGAAAAACGACAATGTATGGAAAATTGCAAAAAGATACAATACAAGTTATAAATTAATCTTGCTTGCTAACAACATAAACAATCCCGAACTCTTACAACCAGGCAAAATGATTCTTGTTCCAAATAAAAACGGCGTATTTCATAGAATAAATAAAGGTCAATCATTGATTTCAATTGCACGTCATTATAATGTGCCGTTACGAGATATAATAGCTAGTAATCAATTAAAGGATTCAGATCAGGTGATTCATGGACAAACAATCTTTGTTCCAGATGCACGATCTACATATAATGATAAAAAAAATGAACAGAGTATTGTAAAAAAAGAGATAGTAAAAGTAAACAATCGAAATAAAATGAATATCACTTTGCTATGGCCAGTGGTAGGAAAACTTACATCTAGTTTTGGAAGCAGAAGGAATCCACTTGGGAAAGGTAAACAATTTCACTGTGGGCTTGATATTAGCTGTGATATAGACACACCTGTAAAAGCAGCATTGGATGGTACAGTTATTTATTCAGGTTGGAAAGATGGATATGGAAATGTTGTTGTTTTGCGACATGATAACGGGTATATTTCAGTATATGGACATAATAGCAAAAACATGGTTCAGGAAGGGGAAAGCGTGAAAAAGGGACAGGTTATTGCCAAAAGTGGTATGACGGGTTCGGTAACAGGTGCTCATTTGCACTTTGAATTTAGAAAGTATATGACCCCACTTAATCCAATTAAGTTTTTGAAGGAAAAGTAATGGGCATATCTATCAAAAAAACTTTTGAAATTTTGAATTATTCAATATTAACTGTATTACTATTGGTAAGTTCTATTTTTGCAACAGGACAAATGAAATATGATAATCCTTCACAAATTATTCCTATATTTTATACTCAAAATGATTATGTTTCATGGAAAGCGATAGTTAAAGGGAGAATTATAAGCATTGGTGAAAGGGAAGATACAGCAAAGCAGGAATTAACACGCACTCTTCAGCCAAAAACAAAGATAACAGTACGTCTCTATAACACAGAAGGTATCCATAAAGGCACAACTTTATATGTTATTAATTCCAGTAATTTAATTGTATCCCGTTTTACAGTTGAAAACATTTTCAGATCCCAGTCATTTGGCGATATGTTGGTTGGATATGGATTTTTTAGATTATCAACAATAGGAGATAGAGTGGTACAACGCTTTGAAGGCGCCTATCCTGAATTTGCAAAAATACATAAAGCAAGAGGTGATTATTATAAAAATACTGGAGAATTTGGCAATGCTATAAAAGAATACAATCAGGCAATAATTCTTGATGCTCACTATCCGGAAGCACATATTGAATTAGGCAAAATATATTTCAATGATAATGTTTTACAATTTGCTTTTAACGAATTTGAGCATGCATATAAAAATAAAGAAAGAATAATTGATAAACAGGATCATTTTGAATTGCTTTTGTATATGACTAAAACGCGTTATATTGAAGCATACGAAACAAATATACCATTAAAGCTTAAAGAGCAATATATTAATGATGGAATCAAATATGCCAAAGAAGCGTTAGAAATAATACCAGATTCTGTGGAAATATTGTATATGTTAGGAATAATGTATTACAAAAAAGTTGATCCTGATGATGTGGCTGCTAAAAAGACTTTTGAAAAGGTAATTGAATTGGATCCAACACACATTGGTGCATATATTGCTTTGTCTGAATTGTACTTAAAACATAAAAATCATAGTAAAGCTAATTATTACTCACAAAAAGCCCTTACTATAGATCCGGCAAACGAACGAGCTCGTTTCTTATACAGAATGACAAAAGGAAAATAGTTTAATAACATAAACGTTATCAATAAATCTATAAAAAGGTTAATAAATCTTTTAAATATACTTGACTATAATAATTGATGCTGAATATGCTGATTAGCCCATACTATTTTATTATGTATCAGGATAGCATATATGATTGAATTGCTTCAAAATGAAATTGTACATTCACTGTTACCGTTGATAGTAATAAATTGCCTGGCATTAATTAGTTTTTTTATTTTTTTATTTATTTACCCTAAAAGGCCTAAAGATCCAGAAATTATTGCAAGGATGCATGAAACCTTTATTGGTTTGATATTCAGAGAATTTTGGTACTGGGTAAATAAGCCTTTCATTAATGTGTTTATTTATTTACAAATAAAACCAAATACTATTACTTCGCTTTCACTGGTTCTTGCATTTATAAGTGCATACTTTTACTATATTGGCAATTTTGGTTTAGCAGGTTGGATACTAATTGTTAGCGCTACATTAGATATAATTGATGGGAAGGTAGCACGTACCACTAATATGGTAACAAAATCAGGAGCATACTGGGATTCATGTGTCGATAGATATAGTGAAGGGGTGGTATTTTTAGGAATAGCTATGTATTATCAAAACAACTTCATTGCATTGCTTGCTACCATAGTTGCCTTAATTGGTTCTGAGCTTGTAAGTTATACAAAAGCCCGTGGCGAAGCAATAGGTGTCACAACAAAACGTGGAGTGATGCAGAGAGCTGAACGCTTAGCTATTCTTTGTGTTGTTTCTGTATTGCATCCATTTTTCCAGGTAATTTTTAAAAATTCATCAACCAACCCTGAAATAGTTATGATTGGTGCTATGATTGTAATGGCAGTTTCCACAAATTTAACTGCAGCAACCAGAATGCGTATTATTTTCAGGGAGATACAGAAAACTGAGAGCAATGCATGAAAAAACTTTTTCAATTAAAACATTAGGTTGTAAATGCAATCAGTATGAATCTGCACAAATAGCTTCACAGTTTGTATCATCTGGATATAAGCCAGTTCCTTTTGGCTCACCTGCCGATGTTGTTATAATTAACACCTGTACAGTAACCGATAAGAGCAACAAAAAATGCCGTAATTATATTCGTCAAGGAGCTAAATTTTCAAAAACGGGTAAAGTCATTGTGACCGGTTGCATGGTGGAAACTCACAAAGATGAACTTGATGCTATGAATGAAGTGCTTGCCACTTTTACTAATTCTCAAAAGGAACATCTGGTTGTAGAATATGGTGCTTTTGCTCATAATATTGATAACTCGACCTTAGATGCAATTTACACTACCTATGCACTACCATACATGCGTACTCGTGGTTACATAAAAATTCAGGATGGATGTGATGGTGAGTGTTCATACTGTATAGTACCAAAAGTGAGAGGAATTCCTGTATCACGAAGGCTTAATGATATTGTTGAACATGCAAAATATTTGATTGCCCATAAATGCCCTGAGATTGTATTAACAGGAATTACAATTGGTAAATATCATTTCGAGAATGATAATTTAGCTACGCTTATAAAAAAATTGATTAATCTTGAAGGTGATTTCAGGATACGTGTTACTTCTGTTGAACCCACTCATGTTAATAAAGAACTTATAGATGTGTTGAAGCATGTTAAAGTATGTAAACACATTCATCTCCCACTGCAATCAGGTTCGGATAAAATACTCTCTGATATGCATAGGCCGTATACAGTGGATTTTTATAGACAATTAGTGAAGGAAATTAGATTGGCAATACCTGAAATTGCCATTGGTACAGATATTATTGTAGGATATCCAACAGAAAGTGATGATGATTTCGAATCCACAGTACAATTGGTTAAAGAATTGTCGTTTGCGTATGTACATCAGTTTAGCTACTCACCACGAGAGGGAACTATATCTAGTAACTATCGCCCATTACCATATGATACAGTAAGCAAACGTGCCCATATATTACGCCAGGTAGCTCATTTACAATCAGTTGCGTATAAAAGAAAATTTTTACATGCATGTAGGCCTGCTGTTATAGAAAAAGATACAGATGGTATAACGGCACTCACTGATAATTATCTCAAAGTTATTCTTGATAATAATCATTTTAACTTAAGCAAAGTAGGTACATTGCAATCAGTACATATATATGCCATTGAAGATATGCTGCTTTTTGGAGAAATAGTGTAATAAAAGTGATGAGCTATGCTTTTTTTAGGGTGGGCATTTAGCACAGATTGATTGGAATAATGCAGTTGATAAGTACCTATCACCTCTATCAGGTAGGATAGTTACAATTCTACCATGTTTAATACGCTTGG
Source organism: Spirochaetota bacterium (assembly GCA_026414805.1). Classification (NCBI taxonomy): domain Bacteria; kingdom Pseudomonadati; phylum Spirochaetota; species Spirochaetota bacterium. Next base: position 24,457 of record JAOAIH010000005.1, read on the forward strand.
CTACTTCTATACTCCCTGCAACCGCAGCGCCACTTGACATTCCACAAAAAAGACCTTCCTGCAAGGCCAATTTACGGGTATATTCAAATGCTGTTTCGTCATCAACTGTTATAATGTCATCAAGAATGTCGGGGTTGTAAATTGAAGGAACAATTGCTTCTTTCATATTTTTTAAACCCTGTATTGAATGACCAATTACAGGTTCTACCGCAAAAATTTTTATTGATGGATTATATTCTTTAAGGCGTTTGGTTACTCCCATTATAGTTCCGGTTGTACCTATTCCTGCAACAAAAGCGTCAATTTGGCCACCTGTTTGCGCTAGTATTTCAGCGCCTGTTGTTTCATAATGAGCAAGGACATTTGCAGGATTTGAAAACTGATCGGGCATAAAATATATTTCAGGGTTTTCCTGATACATTTTACGGGCCTGAATAATAGCACCATCAGTGCCCAAACATCCTTCGGTTAAAACTAATTGAGCGCCAAATGCTATAAGCGTTTGCTGACGTTCAACACTTACACATTTTGGCATACATAATATGACTTTATATCCTAATGCCGAACCAACCATAGCAAGGCCTATCCCTGTATTGCCACTGGTAGGTTCAAGAATAATTTTATCAGGAGTAAGTTCACCTGATTCAATTGCCTTTTTTATCATATACCATGCGGTACGGTCTTTAATGGAACCACCAGGGTTAGCACCTTCAAATTTTGCTAATATTATGGTGTTATCAGGAGATAATTTATGAAGCTTAATAAGTGGAGTATTCCCTATGGCATGAACTAGGGAATAGTCTGAAATATGTAATTTGTTATTAATTTTTTGCATAAAGATAATAAAATTTAAAATTATTTATACAAATAATATACTAAATGTCAATAGTATTATATCACGGTGGATGTAAAGCTAAATAATTTTTTATTTATTATTAAATATTTGAAAGATATTTAAATTTTGAAAGATATTTAGATATTTAAAAAGATGAAATAAATTTTTCAAATTTTAAGTATGTACTTTCAAGCTGTATGAGCGGGCGATGGGACTCGAACCCACGACGTTCAGCTTGGGAAGCTGACATTCTACCACTGAATTACACCCGCTTTATTCAAATTTTATACACCGTTTACTCTATATGTAGCAGTATAGCTTTTTTTTCAAGAATTTTTTGAAAATTAATATTTATATTGATAGTTCATATTAAAATTCTTTTTTCTTTTAAAGCTTTATACCCTGAAGACCTGTCTATGTAATGTGTATGAAGTAATTTATGAGCCAGATGCGAATGGGGATGTTCAAGGTATTCTTTATAAAGTGTTTTTATTAATGGATTATCCTGTGATTTTCTTATTTGCATAGATTTATCATATTCATACACTCCCTTTGTTCTTTTACTTTTTAAAGTGTAATGTGTAGAAGCAAAAACTTTTGAAACAAAATTGAAGCTACTAAAGAAAATAACACTTATGATTGATAAATTTATAAAGGATTTTCTTGTATGTTTCATAATAGCCACCTCATTGTTTTTGAATTTTAGTAAATTTTTTTATTAATCTATAAAATAAATACATTATCGGGATCAAGGGGTTGTCCACCACCATTTACACATCCACCCGGGCAAGTCATTACTTCAATAAAATGATATTTTGATTTTCCGCTTTTAACCATTTCAATTACAGTTTTTGCATTTTTTAAACCTGAGATAACACATACATTAATCATGACACCTCCAATAGGTATAGACGCTTCCCTCACTCCTTGATCGCCCCTAACAGATTCAAATTCAATTTTTGATAACTTTCTCCCCGAGACTGTCTCATAGGCATACCTTAAAGCCGCTTCCATAACACCACCGGAAACACCGAATATGGTAGCAGCCCCTGTAGAAATTCCAAGTAAAGGATCGGGGTTTTCTTTTGTCATCTTTTTGAGATCTATTTTATTTTTCTTTAACATATATGCCAGCTCCCTTGTATTTATTGTAGCATCAATATCTCTATATCCGCTTGAATTAAATTCTGGGCGTAAGCCTTCAAATTTTTTGGCGATGCACGGCATTATCGAAACCGTAAAGATATCTTTTGGATCCTTTTTTATCTTTTTTGCTCCATAAGTTTTAGCTAATGCTCCAAGCATTCCAATAGGCGATTTGCAGGTAGACAAATGTGGTATTAATTCAGGGTGAAATGTTTCCACGTATTTTATCCATGCGGGGCAGCACGAAGTAAACTGTGGTAAGGGTTTATCTATTTTCTTTGTAATCCTTGAAATAAGTTCACTTCCCTCTTCAATTATAGTAAGGTCTGCTGCAAATTCATTATCCCATATTATATCAAAACCCAATTGTTTTAAAGCAGAGGTTAATTCATTCATTGCATTATAACCTGGTTCAAAACCAAATGGTTCACCAATAGCATACCTAACAGCAGGAGCAACCATAGCGATTACTGTTTTTCTTTTATCGCTCAATGCATTTTCAATGTTAGATATAAATGAAACCTGTTCTTCAATTGCTCCATATGGACAGTTTATAAGGCATTGACCACAGTTAACACAACCATCATAATGGTAAACAGTATGCTTTTTATCAATCTTTTTATCTTCACCATTAATAATTTCAGTTGGGCATACTTCTGTACACGTATGACAAGCGTGGCATTTTGCTTGATTTACCTGAACATAAAAGATTTTGTTATACTCTTCAACTTGAGGAGAGTAATCTTTAATTGATATTCCTTCTGTTTTTGAATATTTATTGCATGATACCAGCAGTGGTGCAAGGATTGAACTTTTTAAAAAATCTTTCCTAGTAATATTCATTGTATCCTCCTATGGTTGATTACATATAAATACATAAATGAAAGAGAATTTCTTGCAATTATTAAATAAGTAATACATTTGTCAATAAAATATTATTTATCATATAAAAATATATAAAAAATAGCATTAATAATATTGACAAATAAATATAGCAGTATATTTTGTGTATATATTTTTATAGGAGGTAATATTATTTTATGATTGATTCAATTTTAAAAGATTTTAATCCTCAAAATAAAGAATTAATACTAGTAGCATTGCAAACGCTTACCCAACATGGGCAACTTGATCAGGAAGCGTTTCAAAAAGTAGCAAATTATTTTAATGTTTCTCCTGCTAAGGTATATGCAGTGGGTTCTTTTTATTCCTTTATTCCTTTAGAGCAAAAAGGTAAATATGTAATACGTATATGTAAAAGCATTTCTTGCGATATGGAACATAAAGAAGAGGTTATTGCGGCAATAAAACAATTTCTAGGAATTGATGTTGGACAAACTACAAACGATAAAATGTTTTCGATAACTGAAGTAAATTGTCTGGGCTGGTGTGATGAAGCCCCAGTGATGATAATTAATGATATACCATATACAAAACTTACTAAGGAAAAAGCTATAGCAATTCTTACAGAATTAAAAAATAAACAAATATAATAAACGTAAATAAAATATAATTTTAGGAGCCATACTATATGAAAAAAATACTTATAGTTGATGATGATCGTGATGTTGTTATTTCATTAAAGGCAATCCTTTCGTCAAAAGGTTTTATTGTTTTTGAAGCATATAGTGGTGAAGAAGGGTTAGAAGTTTTTAATAAAGTTAATCCAGACATTGTGCTTCTTGACTTAATGATGGAGCAAGTAGATACAGGAATTAGTGTATGCAAGAAAATGCGTGCTGAAAATTCGAACGTAAAAATCTTTATGTTGAGTGCAGTTGGAGATGAAGCAGCAACTACTATTGATGTAATGAAAGTCGGTTTTAATGGCGCTATCTCCAAACCAGTATCTCCTGATGAATTGTTGCACTTAATTGATTAAGGGAGGAATTCCATGGAAGGTTTAGATATAAAATCTTTGCAGGAAAAATTTTCCTTAATATTTTCTATAAGAGATCATAACAAAATATTACAATCAATAGTGAGCAAAAGTCCAGATGAAATTATAACACAAATTACAAAATCGGGTCTTAGAGGAAGAGGTGGAGCCGGATTCCCAACAGGAATTAAATGGAAAGCAGCTCAGGAAGTATATGCAAATCAAAAATTTGTAATTTGCAATGCGGATGAAGGTGAACCAGGCACCTTTAAGGATAGAAAAATCCTACAAGAACATTGTGAGCTAGTGCTTTTGGGTATGTGTGCTGCTGCTAAGGCTATTGGTGCAACTATGGGTTATATCTATCTACGCGGGGAGTATGCATTTTTAAAAAACTTAATTTCAGAACACATTAATGAATACAACAATCTATTCAAAAAATTTTCACTTAATTTTGCCATTTACCTGCGAATGGGAAGTGGTGCGTATGTTTGCGGTGAAGAGAGTGCTTTAATCGAATCCATTGAAGGCAACCGTGGTGAACCTCGCAATAAACCCCCATTCCCTGTGTCAAAAGGTTTATTTAATTGTCCCACTGTAGTCAATAATGTAGAAACACTTGCATATGCTGCAATCATTATGGATGAAGGATCTGCAAAATTTGCAGCAATTGGTACAAAGGATTCTAAAGGTTCAAAAATGTTTTCAATTTCAGGAGATGCAAAAATCAAAGGTGTTTTTGAACTTCCTTTAGGAATGAAAGTAAAAGAACTTGTAGATATTTTTTCTGATGGTGATTCAAAAGCCGTTCAGATTGGAGGAGCATCAGGTTATTGTGTAGCACGTAAACAATTTGAAGATAGAATCATAGGTTATGAAGGTATCCCTACAGGAGGTTCAATAATATTCTTTAATAGTTCGCGATCGATGTACAGGGTATTAATGAATTATCTTGATTTTTTCAAGGAAGAGTCATGCGGTCAATGTACCCCTTGTAGAGTTGGTTGTCAGCAACTTTATTATGGTATAAAAGCAATAAGAAGTGGGAATAAACCTATAGATTATTTAAATGAATTGCAAAAACTGGCACAAACAATGTCCATCACTGCAAAATGTGGACTTGGACAGTCTGTTGCAAATCCATTTATTTCAATCACAGAAAATTTCAAAGAAGAGATTTGCTTTTAGTCGGAGGCATTACGATGAAAACAGTTTCGCTAACGATAAACGACAATAAAATAGAGGTTCCAGAATATTACACTGTACTTTACGCAGCAAAAGAAGCGGGTATTATTATCCCAACACTGTGTTACCATGATGATCTTTGTATAGCTGGTAACTGTAGAGTATGTTTGGTTGAGCAGAAAGGTATGAGATCACTTCAGGCTTCCTGTACTTTACAAGTGGCACAAGGCATGATTATTTACACCAATACCAGACGAGTACGAGAAGCACGTAGGACAATTATTGAATTACTATTATCTGAGCATTCTGATAATTGCACAACTTGTTATAAAAATGGAAAATGTGAGTTACAGCAACTTGCAAAAGAATATTTGATAGATGGAGAAAAATATATAAAAATCATACGTCATTGGAATGTAGATGATTCATCTCCATCACTAATTAAAGATGATAGTAAATGTATAAAATGTACCAGATGTGTGCGTACATGTGAAGAATTGCAAGGTGTGTCAGCATTGTACAGTTCACACAAAGGTGAAGATTTAAAAATAACTACATTTTTTGATAAACCACTTAACGATGTAATTTGTACAAATTGTGGTCAGTGTATAAACAGGTGTCCTACAGGTGCTCTTATTGAAAAAAACTATATTAAGGAAGTATGGGATGCTATTGATGATGAAGAAAAATTTGTAGTTGTTCAGACAGCCCCTGCAGTACGCGTTAGTATATCTGAAGCATTAGGTTACGAGATTGGTCAAATTAGTACTGGAAAGCTTGTTGCTGCATTACGGAGACTTGGCTTTAATGCTGTTCTCGATACGGATTTTACTGCTGATTTAACAATTATTGAAGAAGGCAATGAATTTTTACAAAGAATTACCAAGGCGTTACGTGATAAACAAAATGTAGCATTACCAATGACGACCTCATGTTCGCCAGGTTGGATAAAATTTGTTGAACATAAGTATCCCGAATTATTGGATAATGTTTCAACGTGCAAATCACCACAACAAATGTTTGGCGCACTTGCAAAAACCTATTACGCAAATAAGCGTAATATAGATCCTGCAAAAATGATTACTGTTTCAATTATGCCTTGTACAGCCAAAAAGTACGAAGCCAATAGACCAGAAATGTATTCTAGCGGATATAAAGATGTGGATTACGTGTTAACAACTAGAGAGTTAGCATTGATGATACAACAAGCAGGTATTGATTTTGAAAAACTTCCAGATGAGAATTATGATTCAATAATGGGACAGTCAACTGGTGCAGCAGTAATTTTTGGAGCTACTGGCGGTGTAATGGAAGCTGCATTACGTACGGTTTATGAAATAGTAACCGGGAAGGAAGTGCCATTTGATAAATTGAACATTTTGCCTGTAAGAGGAATGGAAGGCGTGCGTTCTACTTCAATTACTATTTCTGGAACAAGGTCAGAGTACAATTTTCTTGAAGGGGTAACATTAAATGTTGCAGTAGCTCATGGTCTAGCGAATGCGGCGTTATTGATGGATGAAGTAAAAGAGGGGAAGAGCAATTATCATTTTATTGAAATAATGGCATGCCCTGGTGGATGTATAGGAGGAGGAGGGCAGCCACTACCTACCAACCGTGTTATTAGAAAAATACGTTCTGAAGCGATATACGAAGCAGATATGCAATTGCCTATACGCAAATCACATGAAAATCCAGAAATTAAACAAATTTACCAAGAGTTCCTTAAACAACCTTTGGGACATATATCGCATAATCTGTTACATACTCATTATATTAAACGACAGTAACAACCGCATCTATTGGTATCAGGTTAATGGGGTGTGAAACATTCATACCCCATCTTTTTTATGTGGTTTCATGTGATATAATAAAGATCAAAGGTATAAGATTATGAAAGCATTCATAGATGAACGTCACATAGATAAAATTTTGAAACATGCTAATCCAGAAAAGTATAAAATAAACGAAATACTAGCTAAAGCTAAAGAATTAAAAGGTTTAAGTCTTGAGGATGTTGCGGTATTGAGTGTGTTACCTGATGAGATGACGCAAGATTTATATGCAACAGCTGATTATATTAAAAAACAAATTTATGGTAACAGAATAGTCCTCTTTGCACCATTGTATATATCAAATTATTGTAGTAACGATTGCATATATTGTGCATTCAGAGCAAGCAATACAAAAGCAAAGCGTAGTTTCTTGACAATGGACGAAATACAAAAAGAAGTAGAAACGCTCATTCAGCAGGGTCATAAACGTATTTTACTGGTTTCCGGTGAATCTTATCCCCCTTATAAAGAAAATGGGCTTAAGTATATATTAAATGCCATTCAATGTATTTATAATAGCAAAAAAGATAAAGGGGAGATACGTCGTGTTAATGTAAATATTGCACCGTTAACTGTTGAAGAATTTAAAGAACTAAAAACAGCCCAAATTGGTACATATCAGCTATTTCAGGAGACATATCACCACCAAACATACTCAAAGGTACATCCTAAAGGGAAAAAAGCAGATTATTCATGGCGATTATACGCAATGGATAGAGCAATGCAGGCTGGTATTGATGATGTGGGAATAGGAGTGCTTTTTGGTTTGTATGATTGGCGTTTTGAGCTATTGGCATTAATGCAACATATTGAACATTTGGAAAAAACTTTTGGCGTAGGGCCACATACAATAAGCGTTCCCAGAATTGAGCCAGCAGTGAACACACCATTTTCACAAAACCCTCCATATCCTGTGAGCGATAGTGATTTTTTGAAAATCATTGCACTGTTACGCTGTGCTGTTCCATATACAGGGATAATACTTTCAACAAGAGAAAATCCTAATATACGCAGAAAAGCCTTGGAGTTGGGCGTATCACAAATATCAGCAGGAAGCAAAACAAATCCAGGCGGGTATTCACTCAATGATGAAGTGGATGCGCAATTTAGTATTGGGGACCATCGTAGTCTTGATGAAGTTATCTTTGACCTAATAAATATGGGGTTTATTCCCTCATTCTGCACTGCTTGTTACCGACTTGGAAGAACGGGAATTGATTTTATGGATAAAGCAAAACCCGGACTTATAAAGCAATATTGCACACCTAATGGAATTGCAACTTTTATGGAGTATCTTTTAGATTATGCACAAGAAGAAACAAGATTAAAAGGAATGGAGCTAATCCAATCAATGCTCTTGCAAATGGAAAAGACTTTGTCACATAAAACGCAAAGGCTACTAAAACTCATTGAAAGTGGAAAACGGGATGTTTACTGCTAACATGATAAAAGAAATTTGTTCTACAGGAAATTTTGGGATCGAGGAATGTATATCTATATTATCTATTGAGGATAATGAATTAATTAATGAAATATTTTCTTGTGCACGAGAGATCACCGATAGATTTGTTGGCCGCAAAATTTATTTACGTGGATTAATTGAAGTTTCAAATATATGCAAAAAAAATTGTTACTATTGTGGTATACGGCGTGATAATAAAAAAATAAAACGGTATATGTTACAGTTTGAGGAGATAGCAACTGCAATCAATTTTAGCTATAATGTTGGTTTTGGTTCGATTGTTCTTCAGGCTGGTGAACAAACGTCCAAAGAATTTATTTCTCTAATTACAAAGTGTATACAATACGCAAAAAGAATTAGCAATGGACAATTAGGTATTACATTATCGATGGGTGAGCAAAAAAAGGAAGTATTTCAACAGTGGTTTGATGCTGGTGCTGATAGATATTTACTTCGCATTGAAACTTCAGATCCATCACTTTATGCAAAGCTTCACCCTTGTGACCATTCATTTACCAGGCGAATGGAATGTCTGTATGATTTAAAAGAAATTGGATATCAGGTTGGAACAGGTGTAATGATTGGTGTGCCGCATCAAACGGTTGAAAATTGTGCAAGGGACATTCTTTTTTTTAAGGAAATGGATGTGGATATGATTGGCATGGGACCTTATATAGTGCATCCAGATACCCCTATAGGAGCTATCGCACATAATTATAATAAAAAAAGGATAGTACAGCAAACTTTGCTAATGATTGCACTTTCACGAATCATATGCAGAGATGTCAATATTGCTTCTACTACAGCGCTTGAAGTACTTGATAAAGATGCAATAATCAAAAGCTTGTATGCAGGTGCCAACGTTAAGATGATAAATGTAACTCCTGAAAAAGCTAGAAAACACTATGAATTATACAAAGAGAAAACAAACCCTTCTTTGCTCATTGCTGTAAAAGAATTTGAAGAGATGGTCAAAGCATCTGGTTTTGATGTAGCATACTTTGCAAAAGGTGATCCGCTCCATTTTCATGAAAGGAAGCTGTCATGTCAGTAGTAGTTGAACGCAACATTATTGGAATTTTTGGCTGCATGAATGTTGGTAAAAGTTCTGTTCTTAATCTAATAGTGCAGCAGGAAGCTTCTATTGTTGATGCTACTCCTGGAACTACTGCCGATACAAAAGAGGTCTTGTGCGAAATTCACGGTATTGGTCCTGTAAAACTTCTTGATACAGCAGGTTTTGATGAAGAAGGAATGCTTGGCCAAAAGAAAAGAAAAAAAGTGTACGATAATCTTAAAGAATGCGATTGTGTATTACTGATTATTGATCCATCGCGTGAAAACTTTTTATACGAAGAATCATTTATTAAAAATGCCCGCGAACAGAGTAAACAGATACTAATTGTTTTTAATATATTTGACAATACCAACCCAGAAAAAATTGAAAATATTGCTGATAAATTGCCAGTTCTTAAATTTTTCCCTTGGATTCAAATCAAAGCAACTGATGAAGTGTATAGAAATAATCTTATTCAATTTATTATTTCCCATTTTACACCTAAAACTAAAGATACCCCACTGATACCGTTTTTAAAAAAAGATCATTTTTATGTTCTGATTATCCCAATGGATGAAGAAACACCAAAAGGGCGGTACCTACGTCCACAGGCAATGGTTGAAGAATATATAACTCGCAATTGGGCATATCCTGTGTCGTATCGATTGAATTTGACAAAAGCGCGAGGAACTGAAGAAGAAAAAAAAGAAGAATATGAAAGATTTACTAAATTTTTATCATCACTAAAACAAAAGCCACATTGCATTTTTACTGATTCTCAGGCTATCGATGTAATAGGATTGTGGTGTCCTGATGATATAATGCTGACTACTTTTTCAATTGTTATGATACACTACCAAAGTAATGGTAAGTTACATAAATTTGTTAATGCAGTAAAGACAATTGACTCATTACCCAAAAATTCAATGGTGCTAATAGCAGAAGCCTGCAATCATAATAGAATTGCAGAAGATATTGGTACAGTTCAAATTCCACGAATTTTAAAAAACAAATATCCAGGATTACGCGTTGAGCATTCGTTTGGAAAAATATTTATGGATATCGAACAAATTAAACAATATTCACTTATTATCCACTGTGGTGGATGTATGATATCGCGGCAGGCATTGCAAGCTCGCATGCGAGATTATGATATTGCTGATGTTCCATATACAAACTATGGAATATTTCTTTCATATATTCAAGGGGAAAAAATTTTTAAAAAAGTATTGTCTCCATGGATGCTCATGTAATCATACAGCAGGGATATTGGTATGATTATCATTGATAATAAAAAAATAGAAATAGTAAAGCCATCAGATATAATAAAATTGAATATTCAAATTAAAATTTTTTGTTTATTAATCGTAGCAAAATAAGAATAATTTTTATAATATAATAATATTATGAGAATAACATTAATATAATAGTAGCATGTATTGGGAAAAATGTTTTTATTTAAAATTTTTTTATTGAAAATAAAATTCTTTATCAAAGGATTGTACTGATTACAGTGCACCATTGTTTTTTACGTAACTATTATTAAATTTTTAATAATCAAAATTATTATTAAATATTAAAAAGAGGTACTATGGCAAGCTTAGATGCGGTTGTTAAACAGGTTGTTTCAAAGTACAACAACGACAAGACCCGTTTAATGGACATCGTTACTGATGTACAATTAGAATTAGGGTGTGTGTCGGATGAGGCTGTTGTTCAGATTGCCAATCAACTTAACGTTTCCAAAGTGGATGTTGAAGGAGTGGTAACTTTCTATCACTTCTTCACTAAAGTCCCACGAGGGAAATATACGGTATATCTGAACAACAGTGCGGTTGCTAATATGAAAGGTCGTGCTGCAGTTGCAAAAGCTTTTGAAGAAGCTGCAGGTTGCAGCTTTGGAAGGACAACTTCCGATGGCCTTATTGGTTTGTACGATACTTCTTGTATCGGCATGAATGATCAGGAACCTGCTGCTATCATAAATGGTGTTGTTTTTACCAGTCTTACACCAGATACGGTTAAAGAGATAGTAGCCGGGATGAAAGCAGGAAAGGATGTGAAGGACCTGGTGAAAGAATATGGTGATGGGGCTAATCAGTCTGATTTAATTCGTGCAATGGTGAAAAATAATATTATGCGTAAAGGTCCTGTGCTTTTTGCACCATACGAACAGGGTTCCGCAATTAAAGCTGCACTTTCCCGAAAGCCGGAAGATGTAATTGAAGAAGTTAAAATTGCAAATCTTAGAGGTAGAGGTGGTGCAGGTTTCCCTACAGGTATGAAATGGGAATTTTGCAGAAAAGCAGAAGGTGCGAAACATTATGTAATCTGCAATGCTGATGAAGGCGAACCAGGAACATTTAAAGATCGTGTTATTTTAACCGAGTTGCCTCATATGTTGTTTGAAGGTATGGCAATAGCTGGATATGCTGTTGGTGCTAATGAGGGTATATTATATCTAAGAGCTGAGTACTTGTATTTGAAAAAGTATCTTGAAAAAATTTTGGATGATTTACGCTCAAAAAACCTTCTAGGTAAAAACATTGCAGGTAAAGGATTTGATTTTGATATCCGTATTCAGATGGGTGCAGGTGCCTATATATGTGGTGAGGAGTCAGCGCTCATTGAATCAGCTGAAGGCAAGCGTGGTGAACCTCGTAACCGTCCTCCATTCCCGGTACAGAAAGGATATCTTGGCTATCCTACTACAGTCAACAATGTTGAAACGTTATGCTGTGCAGTTCGCATTATGTTAGAAGGTGGCGAATGGTTTGCCAAGATGGGGACAGCTCAGTCAAAAGGAACAAAACTATTAAGCGTTTCAGGTGATTGCCAAAATCCAGGTATTTATGAAGTAGAATTTGGGATTACTATCTCAACATTGCTAGAAATGGTTGGTGGAAGAACCGCAAAAGCTGTTCAGGTGGGCGGTCCTTCAGGTACCTGCATAGGTAAAAAAGACTTTGGGCGAAGAATTTGTTTTGATGACCTTGCAACTGGTGGTTCAATAATTATTATTGGGCCTAATCGTGATTTGTTTGATATAGTCCATAACTTTATGGATTTCTTTGTAGAAGAGTCTTGTGGATGGTGTGTACCCTGCCGAGCTGGTAATGTGATATTGAAGCAAAAACTTGAAAAAATAATGTCAGGGAAAGCATCAATCAAGGACATTGATGAACTTGAAAGCTGGTGTAAGATAGTTAAAGCTACCAGCCGTTGCGGATTAGGGCAGACATCACCAAATCCTATATATACAACAATTCAAAATTTCAGGGAAATTTATGAAGCAAAGGTAAAGAAGGATACAGATTATGTATCCACATTTGATCTTTTAGCTGCTGTTGAAGAATCATGCAAAGCAGCAGGAAGAATCCCAAGGGTAGAGGAACACTAATATGAGTACGATAAATTTTACTATAGATGGAAAACCATGTAAAGCAAAACCAGGCCAAACTATTGTTGAAGCTGCCAAGGATAATGGCATTTATATTCCTACCTTATGCCATTTTGAAGGCTTGAAGCCTGCGGGAACATGTCGCATTTGTACGGTAAAAGTAGCGGGTAGAAATATGGCTGCCTGTACCACACCTGTAACCGAAGGTATGGTGGTGGAAAATAAAACTGCAGAACTTGAAGATTACCGCAAAGCTATCATAGAGATGCTTTTTGTTGAAGGCAACCATATGTGCCCAACCTGTGAGAAGAGTGGAAATTGTGAATTACAGGCATTAGGGTACAGGTATATGATGATGGTACCACGTTTCCCATTCCTGTTCCCCAAACGTACTCTTGATGCCTCACTTCCAAAGATTGTGATTGAACGTAACCGATGTGTTCAGTGCTTGCGATGTGTACGCGGCATCACAACATCTGATGGCAAACGTATCTTTGGTATTGTGAACAGAGGTGGGCATGTAGAAATCACTGTTGATAAGGATCTTGCAGCAAGCATGACCGATGAAATGGCTCAGAAAGCAATGGATTTATGCCCGGTAGGTGCTATCTTGAAGAAAGAAGTTGGTTTTGCCATTCCTATTGGCAAACGTAAATTTGATACTAGACCTATTGGCAGCGAAATTGAAAAAGCGTGATATCTTAACGAAGATCTATGGAGGAACACAATGAGTAAACCAGTTGTCGCAACTGCTTCATTGGCAGGATGTTTTGGATGCCATATGTCCATTCTGGACATTGATGATAGAATTTTAAAGCTGATTGAATTGGTAGAATTTAATAAGTCACCAATTGATGATATTAAAACATTCACCAAACAGTGTGATATTGGGCTGATTGAAGGTGGATGCTGTAACAGTGAAAATGTAGAAAACTTAAAGTTATTCCGAAAAAATTGTAAAATTCTTATATCAGTTGGCGAATGTGCAATAATGGGTGGATTACCAGCAATGCGCAATGGTATTCCTGTAAAAGAATGTCTGGAAGAAGCTTATTTAAAGTGCCCAACAGTAGATGATAATATCATTCCCAATGATGATGAATTGCCAATGATTCTGGATAGAGTATACCCATGCCATGAAATAGTCAAAATTGATTATTTCCTTCCCGGCTGCCCACCACGTGCAGATTTAATCTGGGAAGCGCTGGTAGCACTTCTGACTGGCAAAGAATTAGATTTGCCATATGAAGTTGTTAAGTTTGACTAATTTTGTTTTTAGGAGATGAAAGCTTATGGCTAGAAAAATAACGATAGAACCTGTAACAAGGGTTGAAGGTCATGGTAAAGTGACCATTCAGCTTGATCCTCAAAACAATGTTCTTGAATCGCGATTCCATGTAGTAGAATTTAGAGGATTTGAACGTTTTGTTCAGGGCAGACCATATTGGGAAGCACCTGTTTTGGTGCAGCGTCTTTGTGGTATATGCCCTGTAAGCCATCATTTAGCAGCAGCTAAAGCGATGGATGTAATCGTTGGTGTTGGCCCAGATGGATTAACACCTACTGCAGAAAAAATGCGACGACTTATGCATTATGGGCAGATGTTCCAATCCCATGCATTACATTTCTTCCATTTGGTATCTCCAGATTTACTCTTTGGGGTTGATGCAGATCCAACAATACGCAATGTTATTGGTGTAGCATTGAAATTCCCTGATCTGGCAGTACAGGGTGTAATGATGAGAAAGTTTGGTCAGGAGATAATCAGGGCAACTGCTGGTAAAAAGATTCATGGTACTGGAGCAATTCCAGGTGGTATAAACAAAAACCTGAGTATTCAGGAACGAGATGAGTTTCTTAAAGGCGCTGACCCAATGAACATCAAAAAGATGATTGAATGGTCAGTGGCAGCAGTAAATCTCTTTAAAGATTATCATAAGAAGAATAAAGATTTCATTGATAACTTTGCAGCATTTCCGTCCAATCATTTGAGTTTAGTACGAAAAGACGGAGCGCTTGATCTTTATCATGGTGTATTACGTGCAGTTGATGCTGATGGTAAGAAAATATTAAATGATGTAGACTATCAGGACTATTTACAATACATAGGCGAGGAAGTACGTTCCTGGAGTTACATGAAGTTCCCATACCTTAAATCATTAGGCAAAAAAGATGGATGGTACAGGGTAGGGCCACTTGCTCGACTGAATACTGCTGAATTTATACCTACACCACTTGCTCAAAAAGAATTTGAAGAATTTAAAGCTTATACAAAAGGCAAGCCAAATAATATGTCAATGCACATGCATTGGGCACGGCTCATTGAGTTGTTGCATTCAGCAGAGGTAATTGAACAGCTCCTTAATGATCCTGACCTTCAGGGTGATAAACTAGTAACCAAAGGTAAGAAGGTTAAAGAAGGTGTTGGACTGATTGAAGCTCCACGAGGTACCTTATTCCATCACTATCGCATCAATGATAATGACCAGATTGAGATGGCAAACCTCATTGTCTCAACCACAAATAACAATGAGCCAATGAACAGGGCAGTAAACTGGGTAGCGGTGAATCAAATTAGCGGCAAGAAAGAGATTACCGAAGGCATGCTCAATGCTGTTGAAGTAGCCATACGAGCGTATGACCCATGCTTAAGCTGTGCAACGCATGCATTGGGCAAAATGCCTTTAGAAGTAACATTGGTTGATTCAGAGGGTAATGTCATAGATCAAAAAAGGAAGCAATAATGTTGAAAAATGTTAAGTGCTTGTTATATGGTTATGGCAATCCCGGCAGGCAGGATGATGGGCTGGGCATTGAGCTTGCAATGCTTGTTGAAAATGATCATTTGTTACATCAGTATGTAGATGTAGATTATAACTATCAGCTCAATATTGAAGATGCCTTAACCATTTCAGAATATGATATGGTAATATTTGCTGATGCAGCACTTAACATTGATAAACCATTTGAATTAAATAGGATTCAGCCGGCACATACAATTACATTTACTACTCATGAGCTGTCGGCTGAATCTATACTTGCGCTTTGCCATGATTTGTATGATAAAAAGCCTGAGAGCTATATGCTGGCTATTAGGGGCTATGAGTGGGAAATGGGATTACCAATGACAGATATGGCAAAACGTAATTTAAATGATGCATACAAATTTGTATCAGAATTTATTGTAAACCACTTTGCTCGTTACCAAGTGGGCAAGGGGATTTAATTTTACTAACCAGGAGTGATAGTATGGCAAACAAGAAAGTTATTTTAGTAATTGACGATGATCCGGATATTTTAGATTCTATTAAAGCTATTCTCTCTGCAAATGGGTTTGACGTTGTGACCGCAATGAGCGGAAAAGAAGGTATTGATGCGGTTACAGCAAGTAAACCAGACCTCATTTTGTGTGACATGATGATGGAAAGAATAGATGCTGGGACTAAGGTTGCACAGGAAATTAAGAAAAGCAATCCAGCTATACCAATTTATCTTTTAAGCAGTATTGGCACTGCAACGGCAACCAATGTTGAAATTGATAAATTAGGGTTTAATGGGGTTTTCCAGAAACCGGTTAACCCTGATAACCTTGTATCAACAATAAAGAAGGCGCTTAATATTTAAGTTTTATGTAAATTAAATATCTGCAAATATGTAGAAAAAAAAGCGGGTTTTTTAACCCGCTTTTATTATGTATATGCGATAGTAACTGCTTATTTATCCAATGCTTTAACTGCTGGTAAAGTTTTACCTTCCATAAGCTCCAGGAAAGCACCACCTGCTGTAGATATATAAGACATTTTATTAGCATATCCAGAAGCATTAATGGCAGCACCTGTGTCACCACCACCAATAACGCTGGTACATCCAGATTCACCAACAACCTTGGCGATTTCATTTGTGCCATCAGCAAACTCTTTGGTTTCAAATGCACCTAATGGGCCATTCCATATAACAGTTTTAGACTGTTTTATTATATCTGAAAATTTTTTGCGTGTAGCTGGGCCAATATCAACGCCTTCTTTATTATCAGGAATATTTGTGATTGGAACAACTTCTTTGCCTTCTGGACTATCAAATGAATTGGCAACTACTATATCCTCAGGCAGCACCAAGTTTACATTGTGCTTTTTGGCCATTTCAATAATTTCTTTTGCAGTATTGAGCTGGTCATCTTCAACAACTGATTTGCCAATTTTATAACCAAGTGCTTTTAAAAATGTGTATGACATGCCGCCGCCTATAAGAAGGTTATCAACTTTTGGAATAATATTTTTAAGTACATCTATTTTTGTAGAAATTTTAACACCACCTATGATTGCAGTAACAGGTTTTTCTGGTTGCACCAATGCCTTTTTAAAATATTCAAGCTCATCCTTCATCAAAAATCCTGCCACACATTCTTTTACATAACGTGTTATAGCTTCATTTGACGCATGGCCCCGATGTGCTGTAGCAAATGCATCATTTACATATACATCAGCAAGTGAGCCAAGTAGTTTACCAAAATTTTCATCATTTTTTTCTTCTTCTGGATAAAACCGTATATTTTCAAGAAGTGCAACATCACCCGGCTTTAATTTGTTTATATCATCCTGAATGCCCTGAGTTATAGGTTTATCAATAAAGATTACGTCTTTTTTCAGTAATTCTGAAAGCCGTTTTGCAACTGGTTTTAACGACATCTCAGGAACGGGTTTCCCTTTTGGCCTACCCAAATGCGATACTAAAATCACAGTTGCATTTTGTTTTAAGCAATATTCAATAGTTGGCAGGGTTGAAGTGATTCTGGTATCGTCAGTAATATTCATGTTTTTATCATACGGAACATTAAAATCAGCCCGTATTAATACTTTTTTATTGCTGACATTAATTTGATCAAGATATTTTATAGCCATATTCCACCTCTAACGTAAATTTAAAAATATTATAATAGTAGAATAATATTTTTACCAATGACTACATATCGCTATACATTGAATAAATTGTCAAATAGTTATTGAGATAGTTCCTTACGCTTTTTGCGTATAACTATAAATTTAGAAATTACTATCGATAGCTCATATAAGAGCATTAATGGGATAGCAACAAGAGTTAGAGTCAGAGGATCAGTTGTTGGAGTTATCACTGCTGCAAATATCCAAATCAGAACTATCGCATATTTCCTTTTGCTTATTAAAAATGCTGGAGATACAATGCCAATACGTGTCAATATCATGATAATAATTGGCATTTCAAAAGTTATTCCGATAGCTACGGCAAATAAAATTGCAAAGTTAAAATATTTTGAAGCATTTATCATATTCTCCATATCAGGAGGAGTAAAACTAAGTAATACTTTTATTGAAAGAGGAAGCAGGTAAAAATATGTTGCTCCAAGACCTATGTAAAACAGTATAATGGCAGCAACAATTGAATTTACAGCAAATTTTCTGTTATCGATATCAATTGCAGGTTTAATATATTGCCACAGGTGATACACAAGTAGTGGAAGGCCAATGAGAAGTCCCGTTACAAATGAAGCTTTAATCCTCAGTACAAAACCTTCTACAAGATTAAATATATTGAGTTTGTACCCTGATTCCAAAAAAGGCTTATTGATTGCGTTAAGTAAAATATCAGAAAAATAGAATCCCAATACAGTAAGAGCTATTACAGTAACAAGTACTATTAAGAGCCTTGATCGGAATTCATCTAAATGTTCAACTATATTCATAGGTTTATCACCACGGCGAAGTGCTTCAGGATCTATTTCAACTTCTTCGGCAGAATTATTGTTCACATTTACGTCTGCTTCTTTTATTAATGCTTCTAAAAGATTTTTTTCTTGTTTTCCTTGGTTTTTGCTACTTTCAGTTTTTTTTAAATGTATATCCTCAGCAGGTAATTGTTCCTTTTTAATTCTGCTTTGAGAACTGCCACTTTCAGGTTTAATTTTTGAACTATGTTTAATGTTATCTTTTTCCCTTTTTGTACTTTTTTTCTTCTTGTTGTTATCTACCTTTTGTTTTTTAGCCAATGTAATACCTCAAATTAAAAAGTATCGTACCTACATGTCGCAATACTTATTAACATGTTGAAGTGTAATTTTGTAAATTATTACTGAAAATATATAAGAATTTTGTCAAGAGATAATCATAATAAATTTTATCAAGGTGATATGTCTTGACAATGAATCACAAATATACTATCATATGAGTTAGAGCATCATAGTCAAACGGTGCAATAACCTTATTGTACTATGTGCATTTATGTTATTATTTAATACAAACTATAACAGAAATGATGAATAATTATAGATATCTTGATGCGATTAAAATTCCAATTATCATTTGTAACAATGATGGAGCAATCAAATATATCAATCAATCATGTTTAATAGATGAGATAATACCTGATTATATATTAGCGGATTACAAAAAATATACCATATACGATATTTTTTTGTTAAATAAAGAACAAAGGGGAGAAATAGAAAAGGTTTTTCATCACGTTATCCATGAAAACAAAGTTATTTTAGATTTATATGAATTAATTATTACTAAAATAAAAAAAAATCATATAATAGTACAGATATTTCAAAACAAAAGCGCTGTTTTACAGAATGGTGTTAAAACAGAACATATAGAGCAAAAAGCCGATCATGAAATTAGCCCATTTTTTTCAGCGTATGATCTACTTGATGATTTGATACACATTACAGACAAAAATGGCAAGATTATATATGCAAATACGGCAATAAAGAAATTATATGGAGATATAAAAGGACAATATTGTTATCAAGTTTTTGGTTTTTGTGAAGATTATTGTCCTGATTGTAAATTATCCTTAGTATTAGATGGCAATACCATACGATATGAAGTAAAGTTGAAAAAAAATAATCAATATTATGATGTAATCAATTCCCCATTCGTGGATTTTGATGGCAATATATATAAAATATCTATCATGAGGAATCTTGAAGAAATTGTTGAGAAACAAAATACACTGGTGTTATTTCAAAATGCTATTAACAGATCACGCAATTTAGTATGTTTTACCAGTCAGGACGGACAAATATTATATGCCAATGATACATTTATTAAATATTTTGGTGAGACATATAAAAAAGAAAATAATATTTTAAAATTATTGAATTATTCAAAAGATGATTTGTTTATGACAGAGGATCATAAAGAAATAAAAATCAAAATTATCAATGATGAACTATATTTCAAAGTATTCGTTTATCCTATTCAATCCTTAAATAATGAAACTGTATTTGTTTTTATAGCTAGTGATATTACAGATCTTAAAAATTTAGAAAAGAAAATTGATATAGAAAAAAACTATTTTAAAAGCATCATTGATAATACAATTGATGGATTTTTTGTCATTGATAAAGATCAAAATATTATAGATTGCAACCCTTCATTTTATAAGATGTTTAATATATCTACTGATAGCTTGGGTACATTAAAGCTTTCCGATCTCTTTGACCCTTTTTATAAAAGAGAATTTGATAAAAAAATTAATTATCTTAAAAAATCACGAGTTTCACAAATCACTGAAGTAAGCCGATCAAATAAAGAATTCCATAATTATATAATAAGCCTTAACTATTTATCAATATCAGGTAATGATAACGAACACTATTATGGTTTTGTTAAAGACATAACGGACATAACACGTTTGCATAAGATTATTGAAAATGAAAGAAACTATAACAGAAGAATAATTGAAACCGTTAAATTGGGTTTTGTAGTTATAAATGAATATGGTGCAATCATTGATTATAATAATGCTTTTTTGCAATTAATTGGTCGTTTGGGCAAGAATGTCAAAGGTGAGATGTTCAGCTTGTATATTACGCCACTAGATAAAGAAATTTTTGATGATGCAACGATTTCTTCCCAAGAGATGCTTCTTGATTTTGAAGCTATAGTTCATTCAGCAGACAATGAGGATAAAAATGTAATTGTATCCATGTCAAAGTTATATGACATTTTGGGTAATTACTTAGGACATTTTGCTTTCATACGCGATATTACACATCAAAAAAAAATTGAAAATGAAATTATACAACAATCCAAGCAGGTTATTGAATTGATTAATTCATTAACGCAATTTACAATAAATATTGTACGTATTGATGATGTTGAAAATCTTATATCACAAATATATTTATTTATTAATACAATACTGAGTCCTGATTATATTGAAATTCTAGTGAATACCAATAATATATATTACAGCCATATATATAAAAATAATGAGTATATGGTTAAAAATACTGAAATAAGTTATAAAACTTCTTTTGTTATACAAAAGTTATCAAAGAATAAATCAATCCTTACAATAACTAATCCAGATGTTGAACTCAACGATGAGGATCAATTATTGTTCAACAATATACTAGGATTCCAAAATATTATTTTCATACCTATCTTTGTTGTAAAAGATCTTAAAATAGTAATAATAGTCGCTTTCAATAAAAAAATTGAGGCAATAAATAACGTTGTTGTTACAGTATTAACTGGAGTTGCTAATTTAATTGCTATTGCATATGAAAAAATTACTTCACTCTCAGAGCAAGTAAAAATGAAGGAAGCACTTGATAGATATGAAAAGTTAGTTGCAATTGGAAGAATAATAGCAGGAGTTGCCCATGAAATCAATAATCCTTTATCAATTATGCAATTGGATATAGCTGAGTTAGATCAAAAGCTTGGGGAAGGAGATTACGATCAGGAAATAAAAGATATCATCAAATCACTTTTGGAGGAAATTCAGCGTATTAGTAATATTGTTAAGCAACTTAAAGATTATGCTAAACCTGCAGCATTGAATGATGATATTATACATCTCAATGAAATTTTCAGAATGTATCCATTAAAAATATTATCTAAAAATATTCAAAAGAAGGGTATACCAATAAATATAAACATTCCTAAACAAAAAATATTTGTTAAGATGCCACTTACAAGATTAATTCAGGTTGTTATGAATATTTTAACTAATGCTGAAGATGCTGTAGTTGAAAAAGGTGAGGGAAGCATAACTATTGATATATCAACTGAACTTAGAGACAGTAAACAATTTGCACGGTTAACCATCAAAGATACTGGAATAGGTATTCATGATGAAAATAAACATTTATTATTTGAACCATTTTTTACTACCAAATCAAAGGAAGGTACAGGTTTGGGTTTGTCAATATCCTATTCAATAGTAAAAAGCTATAATGGTGAGATAGAGATAAATAGTAAAAGAGGATTAGGTACTGAAGTTATAATATTATTGCCAATGTATCAAAAAAGTTAATATAAATTCATTACTTTAACAATATATACAATCTTTACTAAAATCAATATAAACATAAATATAATTAAAAATAAATGTTGACATAAAACATATTATATTGACTTATAATAAATATATTAAAAATAAATAAGATTGTATATAAAATATTATCTATTCGGAGGATCTTATGATTCAATATACAGAATCGTCGATGCCCGCAATATTTCAAAGACAGGTTAAACAATTAGGTGATAAAGGGTGTGTAGCATACAAGAAAGATGGAGTATACGTTGATGTATCCTGGAATGAAATGGACCAACTTATACGTAATTTTGCCTATTACCTTTTATCCCTGGGCATAAAGAAAGGTGCTAAGATAGCCCTTTTTTCGCCCAATCGATATGAGTGGTTTGTAGCAGATATGGCAATATTATCAATTGGTGCAGTAAATGTACCAATATATGCAACCAACTCATCTGAAGAAGCATATTATATTATTGATAATTCAGATAGCGTTTGTTGTATTGTTGGCACTGAAGACCATTTAAATAGAGTTTTAAAAGTAAAAAAAAGATTACCCAAGCTAAAACAGATTATTATATTTGACGAATTAAAAAAAATAAAACCGGGTGTTATTACCCTTTCTCAGGCAATTGAAAAAGGGAAAACCTATAAAAACAAAAAAGAATTTGATAACAGAATTAAATCTATTAAAAAAACTGACTTGGCTACTATTATTTATACTTCAGGCACTACAGGAAATCCCAAAGGTGTTATGCTTACTCATGGCAATTTTGTAGCTAATGTAAATCAGATTTTATATGATTTCAGTGATTATGTAACATATAATGATGTATGCCTTTCATTTTTACCATTATCACATTCATTAGAAAGAACTGCGGGCTATTATCTTGCTATTGCTGGAGGTGCTAAAATTGCCTATGCTGAAGATTTTTCTACTGTACCACAAAATTTAGCAGAAGTACGGCCTAATTTCATAGTGAGTGTACCTCGGTTATATGAAAAAATTCATGCTGGGATTCTTGCTAGAGCCGCTGACGTTAAAGGAATAAAGAAAGCTTTGTTCAACTGGTCATTATATGTTGCAAAGCGAAATACTCCGTATGTTTGTCAGGATAAAAAGCCAAAAGGGCTTCTTGGCTTACAGGTTCGTTTAGCGGATAAACTCATTTGGTCCAAATTAAAAGCAGCTTTGGGTTTTGATAGAATACGAATTGCTGTATCAGGCGGAGGACCACTAGCGGTATCGGATGCTGAATTTTTCCTTGGTATGGGTATTGTAATACTTGAAGGTTTTGGTCTTACCGAAACAACTCCAGTGACCAATGTAAATAGGCCAGGTATGATACAACCCGGTTCAGTAGGCCCAGCATTAAAAGATACTATTATTAAAATTGCAGATGATGGTGAAATTTTAATAAAAGGGCCACAGGTGATGAAAGGGTATTATAAAAACCCCAAAGCAACAAAGGAAGTATTTACTAAAGATGGCTTTTTCAAAACAGGTGATATAGGAGTAATTGATGAAAAAGGCAGATTATATATTACTGGCAGAATAAAGGATATCATCGTTACAGCAGGTGGTAAAAACATCTCACCTCAAAATATTGAAAACAGTCTGAAAGAATCAAAATATATAGAGCAGGTGGCAGTTATCGGCGATAGAAGAAAATATCTATCAGCTCTTGTTATCCCAGCCTTTGAGGAACTTGGTAAATGGGCTAAGAAGCAAGGGATACAGTTTTCAAATAACAAGGAATTGATCGAAAATGAAAAGGTTATTGAGTTAATCTCCAATGAGATTCAGCGGTATACAAAACAATTTTCACGTGTTGAACAAATTAGGAAGTTTAAACTATTAGATGCTGAATGGAGTCAAGCAAGTGGTGAGCTTACTCCAACATTAAAAGTAAAACGGCGTGTTATTGAAGAAAAATATGCAAAAGAGATAGAATCAATGTATCCCAAGGATGCGGAATAAACATTAGCATTACAGTGCAGGGTCAAGTTAAATCCTGCCCCTGCACTTTATATTTAATACCTGTAATGATCTGGTTTGTATGGTCCATCAACATCTACGCCTAGATAGGCAGCTTGTTTTTCTGTTAATCGAGTTAATTTCACGCCCAATCTGCCAAGGTGTAATCGTGCAACTTCCTCATCTAATTTCTTTGGTAATGTATAAACTTTCTTTTCCAATTTCTTTGTTGCAAGTTCAATTTGTGCTAAGGTTTGATTAGTAAAACTGGTACTCATCACAAAACTTGGATGACCATTTGCATTCCCAAGGTTAACCAGTCGACCTTCTGAAAGAACAATTATTGATCTGCCTGATTCTAGAATCCATTTGTCAACCTGAGGTTTAATATTAATTCGTTTGCACTTTTTATTATTTTCAAGATAGCTCATTTCAATTTCGCTGTCAAAATGGCCAATGTTGCATACTATCGCTTCATCTTTCATGCGTTCCATATGTTCACCACGTATAACATCACAACAACCGGTTGCAGTTACAAAAATATCACCAATTTCAACAACGTCTTCAAGGGTTTTTACTTCATACCCCTCCATAACAGCCTGTAAAGCACAGATGGGATCAATTTCAGTAACTATCACCCGTGCTCCAAACCCACGCATAGATTGGGCACAACCTTTACCAACATCACCGTATCCACATACCACGACAACTTTACCAGCAACCATTATTCCTGTAGCTCGTTTGATCCCATCAGCTAAAGATTCACGGCATCCGTATAAATTATCAAATTTAGACTTGGTTACTGAATCATTGACATTTATGGCAGGGAATAATAGTTCCCCTGATTTTTCAAGCTGATACAAACGATGAACTCCCGTGGTAGTTTCTTCGGAGACGCCTCTGATTTTTGAGGCTATAGTAGTCCATCGTTTTGGGTTCGTAGCGTAGGATAACCGTAATCTGTCTATAAGGCACTGCATATCCTTACTATCATACGTTTGTTCAAGTATTGAAGGGTCTTTTTCGGCTTTTACTCCTAAATGTACAAATAATGTTGCATCGCCACCATCATCAACAATCAGATCAGGACCTGAACCATCAGGCCATATTAATGCCTGCTCGGTACACCACCAGTATTCTTCAAGTGTTTCGCCTTTCCATGCAAAGACTGCAGCTGTACCTGCTTTTGCTATAGCAGCAGCAGCATGGTCCTGAGTGGAAAATATATTGCAGGATGCCCAGCGAATATCAGCACCTAAATGGTGAAGGGTTTCAATCAACATTGCTGTCTGAATAGTCATGTGAAGACTTCCGCTTATGCGTAAACCTTTTAAAGGTTTCTGGCTGCCGTATTTCTGGCGCAATGCCATAAGTCCTGGCATTTCGTTTTCGGCTAATTCCAATTCTTTCCTGCCTAATTCTGCCAAAGAAATATCTTTAACCTTATAAGGAAGTTTTGCATCATATTCTAAAATAGTAGTAGTATCTTTTCGTAAAGGCTGAATCATAGTACACCTCATTTTTATGGTTTTTGGGTTTATTTATAACACTATTCATGGAAAGAATATCGATATTGTCAATATAAATATTTTGTAGGGCATTGACGATGGTAATAATATGAATAGCAAAGGTTATGTAGTTATTTTATTATTATGGGTATTTTTACTAATTTCATGTATGTCTTCTCAATGGCAGTATAGAAACATACCATTGAAACGAAAACAAATAATTAATACAGCAACACAGTATATTGGGACTCCTTACAGACATGGTGGCACCACGCCAACTGGCTTTGATTGTTCTGGGTACGTATATTTTGTATATAAAAAAAATGGCATACTAATACCACGCAGTACCCAACAGCAATATTTAAAAGGTCATAAAATTCCGTATAAAATGGTGCAACCGGGTGATTTGCTCTTTTTCAAGATTAACATGGATGATATTAGCCATGTAGGTATTTATATTGGGAATGATACCTTTGTTCATGCTCCTAGCAGTGGCAAACATATTCGGTACGATTCTATCAACAATCCATATTGGAAAAAACGGTTTTATAGAGCTGTCTCATATTTAAAAGCTGTACCGGTACACCAATCACTTATCAAGCAAAGCGATAGTTACCATGAGGAGCGCTTTGTATGGTAATGAAAAAAATATTGAAATATGAATAAATGTTGACAAAATGTAATTATAAGGTTAGTTTTGTTGAACCGATCAGGATAGGTTAGCATTGTATGCAAATTGGAATTTATCCGGGATCTTTTGATCCTTTAACGTGTGGACACCTGGATATAATTAAAAGAGCAACACAGTTATTTGATAAGCTTATAGTTGCCGTTGCTCGCAATAGTGAAAAGTCTCCTCTTTTTTCAGTTGAAGAACGTCTTGCAATGCTTGCAGAGTGTTGTAAAGATATATCTAAAGTTGAAATAACAAGCTTTGATGGCCTTCTTGCTGAGTATTGCAGGAAGAACAATATTAATTTTATTGTTAGAGGATTGCGGGCGATAGTTGATTTTGAATATGAGTATGCCATAGCATTAATGAATAAGGAATTAGCACCTTCTGTAGAGACTATCTTCTTAATGTCAAAAAGTGAATTCTCCTTTGTTTCATCCAAGATGGTCAAAGAAGTTGCAAGCTATGGTGGTGATATATCCAGACTTGTCCCACATTTTGTCAATTCAAGACTTAAGGAAAAATTCCAATCCGCATAACCTGTCCTGAGGCTACATCCGTAGCATAAAATTGCAGTTAAACTTCAGGTAAGGAGGATTACTATGAATATATTCACTATCCTCCTGATTGTTGCTCTGCCGGTAGCAGCATTGTCAGGCTATTTGATCAGAGCATACATAGGGAAGATTAAGCTTAGTACAGCCGAAGCCCAATCCCGAAAAATCATTCAGGATGCTATCAGGGAGGCAGAAGCAAAACGTAAAGAGCTTCTGTTAGAAGCTAAGGATCAACTTTTAAAAGAAAGAAACCAATTTGAAAAAGAAATGCGTGAAAGGAGGATTGAGTTACAAAATATTGAACGAAAAATTCTTCAAAAAGAAGAAATGATTGAAAACAAAATTCAGCAGTTAGAAAAGCAAGAAAAGTTATTGCAAATCAAGGAAAAAGAAAATTTAGAAAAAGAACAAGAATTGAATAAACTACAAGAAAAGCACAAACAGGAGCTTGAAAGGATTTCAGGATTAACACGTGACGAAGCCAAACAACTTCTGCTAAAAAATCTTGAAAATGAAGTTCGATTTGAGGCAATAAAGTTAATAAATAAAGTGGAAGAAGAAGCACGTAGAACTGCAGATAAAAAAGCAAAAGAGATAGTGCTTGCTGCATTACAGCGAAGTGCATCTGATTACACACAGGAAAGTACCATTACTACAGTGTCACTCCCTTCAGATGACATGAAAGGGAGAATAATAGGGCGTGAAGGCAGGAACATCCGAACGCTGGAGAATCTCACAGGTGTTGATATGATTATTGATGACACACCTGAAGTAGTGGTAATTTCAGGCTTTGACCCCATACGAAGAGAGATTGCACGGTTATCATTGGAACGCCTTATTGAAAATGGTCGAATTCACCCTGCACGGATTGAGGAAGTTGTGGAAAAAGTCAAAAATGAATTAGAAGAGAACATGCTGGAAGAAGGTGAACGAGCAGCATTTGAACTGGGAATTCCTGGATTATCAAAAGATGCCTTATACCATATTGGAAAGTTGAAATACAGATCAAGTTATGGGCAAAATGTTCTTTCGCACAGTAAAGAAGTTGCTAATCTGGCAGCAATAATGGCAGGGGAATTAAAGCTTGATGTTGCAACAGCAAAAAGAGCAGGGTTGTTGCATGATATTGGTAAAGGCAGTATTGTTGAAGGTGAAGGTGCTCATGCTATTGTTGGAGCAGAACTGGCTAAAAAATTTGGTGAAAATGATATGGTTGTCAATATCATTGCTTCACATCACAATGATAAGGAGCCTGAATCATTTGAAGCCATTCTAGTTCAGGTTGCAGATGCTATTTCAGCTTCTCGTCCGGGTGCACGTCGTGAATCACTTGATACCTATCTTAAGAGGCTTGAAAACCTTGAGAATATTGCCTATGGGTTCAAAGGTGTTGAAAAATGTTATGCAATACAGGCTGGCAGGGAAATCAGGGTCATGGTATCTAATGAACAAGTAAGTGATGAAGAAGCTACAATTCTGGCACGGGATATTGCTTCAAAGATTGAGTCTGAGTTAAAATATCCTGGCATTGTACGGGTAACGGTTATAAGGGAAACAAGAATAGTAGATTATGCCCGATAATAAAATTACACTCAGCAATTAGCGATTCAAGCTTATTGCTGAGTGTGTCAATAATAAATTATGAATACAGTAAATATACTTTTTATAGGCGATATTGTTGGAAAACCTGGAAGAGCGATAATTAAAGATCATCTTAATGAGATAGTAAGGCAGTTTTCAGTAGATTGTGTTATAGCAAATTGTGAAAATGCTGCTGGTGGAATGTCAATAACACCTGAAATTGCACAGGAATTATTTTCATATGGGATTCATATCCTTACAACCGGTAATCATATCTTTAACAACAGGACCATAATCAAGCTTCTGGAAACAAATCACGCAATATTGCGTCCTGCAAATTTTCCTCATGGTGTTCCTGGCTGCGGTTATACTATTCTGAATGTTAATACTATTAATATTGCTGTTGTAAATTTGATTGGCAGAATAAATATGGAGCCAGTGAATTGTCCATTCATTACTTATGATATGTTACATGAAGAAATAAAACAAAAGTCTAGTATAATAATTATAGATTTTCATGCCGAAGCAACTTCTGAAAAAAAGGCTTTTGGATGGTTTGTAGATGGGCGAGCTACAGCGGTATGCGGTACCCATACCCATGTGCAAACTGCTGATGAAACAATACTCCCAAATGGCACTGCATATATTACCGATGTTGGTATGACTGGTCCATTTGATTCTGTCATTGGGATGGATAAAGAGTCATCAATTCATAATTTTATATATCACACCAGGATAAAATTTAAAGTGGCACAAAATGATCCTACATTAAATGCTGTGCTTATTACTTGCAACATTGATGGAAAAGCAAAATCAATTACACGGATTATTAAATCCTATGAGCTATCGCCAAGTAATACTTGACAATAGTGCAATATAAAATTTTACTATTATTAGTAGTAAAGGCGTGATATACTTAAAAATAATTATTCTTTTTAACAATAATTTATATGCTAAGCAATATATACGGACCAAAGGATATAAAGAAATTATCAGTCAAACAACTTCCGGCTCTTGCCGATGAAGTGAGATCACGTATTCTTGAAGTTGTTTCAAAAAATGGTGGACATCTGGCCTCATCGTTGGGTGTTGTTGAGCTGACAATAGCATTACACTATGTTTTTAATTCGCCACATGATAGAATTATATGGGATGTGGGCCATCAGTGTTATGCCCATAAGATTCTAACTGGCCGAAATCAGCAATTTGACACATTGCGTACATTCAAAGGTATAAGTGGTTTTCCAAAGGTTTCGGAATCCATCCATGATCATTACAATACAGGCCACAGCAGTACAAGCCTTTCATTGGCATTGGGTGAGGCAATTGCCCGTGATATAAGTAATGCAAAATATAATATTGTTGCCGTCATTGGTGATGGTTCAATGACGGGAGGAATGGCATTTGAGGCATTGAATCACATTGGCCATTTGAAAAAAGATATTATTATAATTTTAAATGACAATGAGCATTCAATATCAAAAAACGTTGGTGCCCTTTCAGAATATTTAATACGACTCATTACTGGCGGAACGTATAATAAGTTACGAAGAAAATCGTATGAATTTATAAGCAAGATACCAAAAATTGGTCCTAAACTTTTTACCTTATTCGATCGCATTGAAGCTCGTATTAAAGGTATATTTATCCCAAGCAGCTTTTTTGAAGATTTAGGAATTCGATATTTTGGCCCCATTGACGGCCACAATATACCAATGATGATAGAAATGTTTAACAGAATTTCTAAACTCAATAAAGGTCCTAAGATAATTCATGTATATACAAAAAAAGGAAAAGGATATATACACGCTGAAAATGACCCTGCTAAATTTCATGGAATTGGCCCTTTTGATATAAAAACTGGAAAACCAATTAAGAAATCCTCAATAAGTTATTCACAGATAGCTGGCAAAACTCTGGTTGACATAGCCAAACATGATAAAAAAGTCTTTGCAATTACCGCTGCAATGAAATTAGGAACAGGGTTGTCAGAGTTTGAGGAAAAGTTCCCTAATAGATTTATCGATGTTGGAATATGCGAGCAACATGCAGTAACTTTAGCATCTGCACTGGCCAAAAATGGATTAAAGCCATTTGTGTCAATATATTCTACTTTCATGCAAAGAGCAGTTGACCAAATCATACATGATGTTGCATTGATGAATTTGCCTGTGAAACTGTTGGTTGATAGAGCAGGGATAGTAGGAGATGATGGTGAAACGCATCATGGATTGTTTGATGTGGGAATAATCCGTTCAATTCCAAATTTTGTTCTTTTATCACCAACTAATGGAAATGAGCTTAAAGACATGATATACTATGCTGCTAGTTATGACAATGGTCCAATTGCTATACGATACCCAAGAGGTGATGACGATAAATATGAACATACAGCGCATAAGTCAAACATAAAGCTTCCACTATTGAAAGCATATTATAAAAGTCAACGACCTGTCATAGCATTATTTGCTGTTGGCGATATGTTACCAATGGCAATAGAAGTGCATAAAAAATTACAATCGCATAATATTAAATCCTCAGTTTATGGTATACTGTCAATTAAACCTATGCCTATTAAACAAATAGAATTTATAATGGATTCTATACCATATTATATTGTTATGGAAAACAGCTATGCAAATGGTGGTATAGCCGAATTTATAAATTCGCACATTGAAAGGTCATTGCGGCATAAAAATCTTTTTAATGTTGCTTTTCCAGATAGCTTTATACCGCATGGAAAAGTTTCAGAGTTATTGCAATATTTTCAGCTGGATTCGGATTCCATTACTCATAAAATAGTAAGCATGATTAATGCAGAGAAAAATACTCATGCCAAAAAACCGGTTAGATCAGTATCTGCTTCAAAATAATTTATGTTCTTCACGTGAAAAAGCCAAAAATTTAATTATAGCTGGTTGTGTCAGAGTCAATAATCAGATAATTTGTAAACCTTCATTTCTTGTTAAAGAAAATGATACAGTAACTATTCATCAATCTTTACAACAATATGTCAGCAGAGGCGGTGAAAAGCTGAAAAAAGCAATTGATTTTTTTGCTATTGATGTTAAGGGGAAAGTTGTATTGGATTTGGGTTCATCCACAGGTGGGTTTGTTGATTGTCTGTTGCAGCATGGAGCACATAAGGTATATGCGGTGGATGTGGGTTATGGCCAACTTGATTATACATTACGAATTAATCCAAAAGTTGTGGTCATGGAGCGCAAAAATGCGCGGCACTTAACAAAGCAAGATTTTGTTGATCATATAGATTTGATTACAGCAGATCTTTCATTTATTTCAATTATCAAAGTTATGCAGACAATAGCATCAATATTTGATTATAAGATTGATGCAGTACTTTTAATAAAACCTCAATTTGAAGCCCAGAGTTACCAACATAAAAAAGGGGTGGTTAAAGTCCCTCAACATCATAAAGATATTCTATTAAAAGTGATACAAAATCTTCAAATACTTAATATAACGATAAGGGGATTAACTTATTCGCCTATCAAAGGTCCAAAGGGAAATATTGAGTTTTTGCTTTTTTGTAACATAAATTCTCCCAATAATAATTCTATTGAAAATTACAAAACTCTTATTGATTCATGTGTTAATGAAGCTCATCAGTTGCTGGAATAAATTAAAAATTGTACGTTATCTAAATATATTAATTGACGAATACTAACCCATACTACATTATAAAATTAATAAATTTATTATATATGGATTGAATCATGAATATGTTTAAATATATTATTAGTTTAATATTATTCTTTCTATATTTTTGTTCGATAGCTCATACAAGTTATGCTATTGACCTGAATCAGGTATATGCATATCCTGTGCCCTTTATCCCTGATAAACATGGCATATTAACTATCAAAATATCTGATGCACAATCTATGAAATGTACAATATATGATATAAATGGAGACATTGTAAAAGTATTATTCGGTACTACCGATCTAAAATGGAATGGAAGAAATGACGTGGGTAAAGTTGTTGCTCCGGGTTTATATATTATAAAAATAGAGTTGGAAAAAACAGATGGCGAATATAGGAAAAAAATTATAAGGATATTGGTCCAATAATGATTGCAAGAGTATTTTTGCTTAAGTTTTTAGCTATTATCTTACTGCTATTCCCTGTATATGTTTATGCAGTCAATGATGCTGGCTCTCGTGCAAGTTTCACACGTACTGGTTGGGTTGGGAGCCGTTATATTGCCATGGGCAAAGCCGCAGAAGTGGTTGTAAATGATGTTTTTGCTATATACTGGAATCCTGCAGGGTTATTAGATCTACAGGGAAAACCACCTTTGACGCCTGAAGAAATTAAACAAAAGGCAAAACAGGGTAAAATAGACAGCATATCCGAAGAAGATCTATTAACATTCTCACAGGATGAATCAAGCTTTAACATATTACAAATTGGTGCATCAGGAGGAATGGTGGATGCATCCCGGTATGCAGGTTATGGTGGCATTGCATATAAATTCAATGGGAATGCCCTAGGTATAGGCTTATATTCTATACGTTCACCAGATATTGATACTTATGACATGAGCGGGAATAAAACTGGGACAACATCGTATTCTACCAATGTAGGGATGTTTTCATACGCTACCTATTTTGGAGATGCAGCAGTGGGGTTTACTATCAAAGGATTATATGAAAGGATAGCTGATGTTTCTTATGCAGGTACAGGGCTTGATATTGGAGTAATAACTGAGGTTATCCCATTTTTAAAAGTTGGTTTTGTTATTCAAGATATTGGAACAGGTTTATATCCTACGGGAGAATATGAATACATTGAAAAAAAGTATGTTTTGGGTTCACCTTCCATTAAAATTAGCTCGGCCATCATAAGCAGAGCAAATAATTTTACAATTGCATTTTCAGGTATTAAAAAAATTGAACAAGATGATTATGAATACAATATAGGTTTTGAATTATTGGTATATAAAAACTTATCAGTTCAATTAGGTTTAAACAATAAGCTTTTTACTACCGGCTGCACAATAGTTATTGGTAATTGTAACATTGGGTATGCTTTTTCATATGATTCAGTTGATTTAGGCTATAATAATTTTTTATCGGTTATGCTGATATTATGAAAAAGAATATTGATCTAAAAAATGGACCGTTAGTTATGGGAATACTTAATATTACCCCCGATTCATTTTATGATGGAGGCAAATACAATTCTATTGATAAAGCATTAAATCATGTCAGAGAAATGATTAATTATGGTGTTGACATAATTGATGTAGGAGGTGAGTCAACCAGGCCTGGTGCAATTGAAGTTCCTTTACAGGAAGAAATTGATAGAGTGTGTCCTGTCATTGAACAAATTACACACGAATTTAATATTCCAGTTTCTATCGACACCCGTAAATCAAAAGTTGCCACTGAAGCATTGCGGCTTGGTGCTTGTATGGTAAATGATATATCTGGTTTGAGGGAAGATCCTGATATGGCAGCTGTTATTGCCAAATATAATGCTTATTGTGTTATTATGCATATAAGAGGTACACCGCAGACAATGCAATTAAATGTGGAATATACTGATTTGTTACAGGAAATTAGCAATTATTTACGCACATCAATCTTAATTGCAAAAAATGAAAATATTGCC
The DNA here is from genome assembly GCA_026414805.1 of Spirochaetota bacterium. NCBI lineage: Bacteria > Pseudomonadati > Spirochaetota > Spirochaetota bacterium. The sequence goes on from JAOAIH010000005.1 coordinate 58,496, forward strand.
GATGATAAAATTATAATAGATCCAGGAATAGGTTTTGGAAAATCCTTAGAACAAAATTATATTATCATTAACAATATCAATTTTTTTAAAAAATTAGGATATCCAGTATTAATTGGATTATCCCGTAAATCATTGATAGGTAAATTGTATGATACCGATGAAGATAGATTGCCTGCAACTATAGCATTAAATGCTATTGCTATATATAATGGAGCAGATATCATACGTGTACATGATGTTAAAGAGCATAAGTTAATTATTAAGCCTTTAAAAAAGCTAATTCAGGTTACTAATCAATGAATCCCTTTTTAACAACATTGTGGGGTTACATAAAAATAAGCTGGGATTATGCACGAATCATAATCGATATATTAATTGTAGCATATATATTTTACTGGATTTACACATTCTTATCCCGTTCCCGAGCTATTCAGATTTTAAAAGGCTTAATAATAATCTTTATTGCTGCTGTGCTGTCAAAAGTTTTACGTCTTGAGACTTTAAATTGGCTTATAACGAATTTGACTTCGTACATAGTCATTATGATTATTATACTTTTTCAACCAGAGTTACGCAGGATTATAACACAGTTTGGTCAAAGAAATTGGCTGCCAACTTCAATCAATATTGATGCCTTTCCTTTAGATGAATTGGTTAATGCAATCATTGCAATGTCAGAGGAGAAAGTTGGTTCGCTTATTGTTATTGAGCGTGGAACTGATCTTCGTGGGTATATTGAATCAGGAGTGGTTGTAAATGCTGGTATAACTGAGGAGTTAATACGCACAATCTTTTTTCCTAATACACCACTCCATGATGGTGCAATAATAATCAAAGAGGCAAAGATTGCTGCTGCTGCGTGTTATTTGCCATTAAGTGATTCACGCCAGTTAAAGAAGCAACATGGTGCAAGGCATAGGGCGGCTTTAGGAATGGCTGAGGAAACAGATGCACTTGTCATTGTTACTTCTGAAGAAACGGGCAATATTTCCATTATGGTCAACGGAAAAATGCATTCAAAGATAAAATTCAATGAATTAAAGAACATGATATTATTTTACATGAATCCCAAAAGTAAAGAGGAGATTTATAACATTAAATGATATCATTTCTTGAAAAATTGAAAATGTTAATTAAACAATATGATCTTTTACCTAAGTTGTTATCAATTCTTCTGGCTGTAATATTATGGGCAAACTTACAAAACAGCCAGATTGATGAAATTTCATATCACATTTATCCCGAAATTAGGAATTTACCACAAGATTATATAATATTGGAAGATATACAAAAATTGCGAATCACTTTAAGGGGTAAAAAAGAATACATTAAATCAGTTAATATAGCAAATATCAAATTATATATTGATTTATCTAACCCTGTTATAGGAAAAAGCCATGAATATACTGTGCGGCTACAACATAATGATACTTTGAGCAATATTGAATATCTTATAGAAAAAGATAAATTAAGCATAACAGTCTGCAAATTAAAAAATAAATCAGTGCCAGTAGAACCTGTAATAATAGGGGAGTTATTGCCACAATATAAAAAAGGACAAATAATTGTAGAACCGCCATTGGTCCAGGTATCGGGTCCAGATATTGTTGTTGATAGTGTTAAAAGTGTAAAGACATATTCAGTAAATATTGAAAAAGAAATCCAAACTATACATGTACCGGTGAATATAAATGTAAAAGAATTTTCAAAACTAAACATAGTCCCAAGTGTTGTCACGCTTACAATACCAATTATTAATGTATCTAATTTAGTTCACTTTGCAATACCCATTGAAATTAAAAATAAAAAGAATGGTTTGAATTATGATGTTAAAATAAAGAAAGTAAATATATATGTTAAAAAATATTCTCATAATATTGAAACAATCGAAAATTTATTTTCTGCATATATAAATGGAGATCTACAGACTAATGATGAAGGTGCTATCCATTTACCAGTAATTGTAGAAAAAAAATCAAAGATTCCTTTTGAAATATTTACATATGAACCATCCGAAGTAGAAGTATTTATAACTAATAAACAATAGTAATTAAGGAGGTCTTGTCTGATGGCTCACGTCCAATTATGTGTAAATGTTGATCATATAGCAACATTGCGTCAGGCACGAGGTGGTAAAGAACCTGATCCAATACAAGGGGCTATTATTTGTGAAGAAAATGGTGCAGCAGGTATAACAGTTCATTTGCGTGAAGACAGACGTCATATACAAGATTATGATGTTTTTGCATTACGCTCAGTGGTTAAAGGGAAGTTTAACCTGGAAATGGCATTGTCCGATGAAATCATTGCAATCGCATTGAAAGCAAAACCTGACCAAATTACTCTGGTTCCAGAAAAAAGAAAGGAGATAACAACCGAAGGTGGACTTGATGTTAAAAAAAATTTTAAAAGAATTTGTGAGATAGTGTCTCTTTTTCACAATGAAAATATTTTAGTTTCCTTGTTTATTGAACCAGAGGAGGAAGCTGTAAAGCTTTCAAAGGAGACTGGTGCAGATTTTATAGAATTACATACTGGTACCTATTGCAATGCTAGAGATAGTCAAATTATTGAAATGGAAAAAAAGAGGCTATTTGATGCAGCAAAAATTGCAACATCCATAGGCATAAGGGTAAATGCTGGTCATGGTTTGAATTATATTAATACAGCTCCTATTCTTAATATGCCCGGATTGGAAGAATTAAATATTGGACATTCAATAATATCCCGTTCTATTTTTACTGGATTAGCTAATGCAGTAAGTGAAATGGTCAAAATTATTTCTGAAAGGCGATAAATTTTTTGTTTAATTTAAAAGTTGACAAATATAGTTATGAAACTTGCAGTATAAAAATTGTTTAATAATTATATTTGTATAAATTATAGATTAGTATAAGGTTATTATGATAGGAAATTTAATAAGAATTATTTTTTTCTTTTTTATTATATATTTTTTTATTCATGTAATTAAATATATAATAAAAATTATTACCACTCAATCACAAAATATTAGTGGAAAAAACAATGATTATACGTATCATGAACAACAAAGAAAAACTAATAAAGTAATAGAATTAGACAAAGATGATTACAAAGTTGAATAAAAGTATATTTCTTTTATTTATTTTTTTGCTTATACTTTATTGTTCAAAAGCAACAGGGACATTTGCATTTAAAAATAGTAATGATGACCGATACATTATCAAAGATGAATTGTGTGAATTTAATCACGATGAGAAAATAGATTGGTCTTTTTGCTTTGCGAAATTATCAAAGCAAAAAAAAATTGGAGTAGTTATATTAAAAAAAGAGAAGGTATGGATAGATATTTACTCTTTTTATGACAATGTTTCAAAAAATAAACCATGTATTTATGGAAATATTCAAAATTATGAAGAGGGCAGATACAAAATAGTAATAGTAGATAGCGGGAATACAATAGCTGAAAAAGAATTTGTAATTTATAATGAAAATAATGAATAGTTAAATTATAGTTTGATATATATTGCAGTTTTATAAATTATTTCATAAATAATTTAAGTATTTAACAATATTATCAAACACAAGATAATAAATAATAAAAAATTACAATCAGTTAATATTTCATATTTTAAAGATATAAAATATTTAAGATTAATAATTTTATAGAAAAGAAAATTGTAAAAAACTATGTTAATAATAAATACTATATACATTATATTATAGAGTAATGCCAGATAAAATATCGATACCATTGATATTATTGATAATATATAAAATATAAATTTAGCTTTCTTAAGACCTAATATAATTGGTATTGTGATATTGCCTATAATAAGATCTCCACTAAATCCAATAAAATCTAATAATAGATTTCTTGAAATAATAAGAAAAGATAGAAATAATATCAACGAGATGATGAAATACGTATTTAATTGATCTTTATTATTTTGATAGGCATTGAGTAGTGGTATTATTAAAGTGATTGTTATCCATCCAATGTTAGCAGGAATTGATTTAATAGAATATATTGTTTGAATAAAAGATGGTAAATATTTCTTTATAAAAAATTGCATATAGCTTGTAGAATATACCATTCCTGTAAATAATATAATGTAATACAAAATTATACTAACATAGTCATTAATTAAAAAAGTAATAATCATTGAAAATAAAATTAAAGCAACAGTTGCAGTTAAAATAACAAAATGGTTATTTTTATGTAGCTTATATTTAAATGGGTTAGTTATTTTAAGAGTGTCTTTAAGGAAGTAGTTGTTTATTGCATACATTAAAAATATAAAAGATGCTGAAAGCAATGGGAATTTGTATGATGACCATATTCCTAATATTTCTTCCAACAACAGGGACATAAAAAAACTAGCAATTGAGGAAAGCAAATTTAATCTTGTTGCTATTTCCAAAAAACGCATTAGCACATGCTTTATTGGGCTTTCGTATTTGTTTGATATTGAATACAATTTTTCCAACACATTATTAATAATCCATCCTGGAGTTGATGCTCCAGCTGTAACAAGAACATATTTTGAATTCATAAAATCTTCATCATGCAAATCATCTTCAGTTTCGATATGGAATGTTTTTATGTTGCTATTTTTACCTATTTTTGCAAGCCTTTGGGTATTTGCTGAATTTTTACCACCAACAACAACCAATGTATCTATGCCTTCTTTTATTGCATTAATTACATCACTTTGTCTATTATGGGTGGAATCACAAATAGTATTAAATATTAAAAGATTATCATATTTGCTTTTTAAAATTTGAGTAATTTTTTCAAATAAGTTTTCATCAAATGTTGTTTGTGCTACTACAATATATTTAATTGCTTTTGGAATTTTATCTATATCATCGGTACTGGATATTACAACTACACCTGCATCCGTATAACTCTTAACACTTTCAACTTCAGCATGGTGGTCATCGCCAATAATAATTGCAAAATAACCTTCTTTGGAATATTTTTTAACAATTCCCTGAACACGAGCAACTCTTGGACAGGTTAAATTTATAATTCTAGATGCCTTTTCCTTTAAAATCCTCAAGGATTCTTTAGGCATGCCATGAGTACGAATAGCAACTATTTTATTATTTATATTGCCAAAAGAATCAATGGTGATAAGACCACGTGATTGCAAAATAGAAACTGTTTGGGGATTGTGAATAAGTGGCCCTAAAATATAAATAGATTCTTCGCTGTGATTTATTTCATTCACTATATCAAGGACAGCCTTGCGCACTCCCATGCAAAAACCAGTGTTTTCAGCAACTTTTATTTTCATACTATCGCTTTTTATTGGGTAACAATATTAGGATTACCTATAGTACCCATTATTTTTATTATGATGTTTTTTGTACCAGATTTTGTCATAGATTCTAATAATACTTTATAATCTTCTAGAATTTTTGATTGCGAGTCAATCTGTATTGTTATATTCAGTGAAGAATTTTGAAAGTAATTAGACAATGTTATTGTTCCATATGCATTGCCTCTGATGTCTGAGCCAGAAAATAGAAGGTATTTTAGATTGATAATATTCCCTTTCTCAAATACAAGATGCAATTTAATTTGTGTTATAGCTATATCAGGTATTTCAAAACCTTGCAACGTTATACCTTTTATAGATACATCATTCAATGTTGAAATTATATTGCCATCTTCTGGATAAGGCATCTTTTGGTTAAATTTAAGATCATAAAGAAGATCAGCATTTGTTTTTATTTGTATTTTTTCACCAATAAAATTAAGGTTATTTGCTTTTATTGTTCCATCATAATGTCGTGTTATAAATAGTGAAATTGGATTTATTGTAAAATTAAATGAAACATTCTGTAAAGTGATTTCTGAACCATTTTTAAGTTCAATTGTTACATCTTCAGCCAAAGAGTCGGTTATAGTATGTATTTTTAATTTACCTATTGATATATAATTAGCTATATTTTGTTCAACTGCCTTGATTTGATTTTGTATTATAATTTCATATGGGAAAGTAAAAAAAACAAAAAGTATTACCATTACTACTGAAAAAATAAAATATTGCCAGAAGTATGGTACAGTAACTATCTCTTTTAAAAAACCAAATAATCTATCATAATATTTTTTTAATATAATTTTATAGTTGTCTAAATTCATGACTTTTATCCAGAAAATTATTGTAGCGTATAACTTTCTATTTTCAAATTTACATCATATAGATTAGGTGATTTATATGATTTATTAATTCTGAGATAGCTAATATTGACAAGCTTATTAGAACTTTCAATTTCATAAATAAATCGTATAAGCGATTGAATTGATACTCCATCCAACTTCATATCTGTAGTTATCCGTATATATTTATTTTGAACATTTGTTTGATTCCTTCTGGAGTAGGCTATGTTTTTGGCAATATTGCTGTTTTGAGCCCACTGTTCAATCATAGTACTTATATTTTCAGAATCACTTTTTAAAAGTGACATATATTGATTTCGCTTTGTTTCAAGTTCTTTATAATTGTTATATATTCTATCGAGTTGTTCTATTTTTTGTTTATCGGATACTATTACAGTATCTGAAGAAGAGAAAAATTTCATTAAAGGTATAAATATAAAGTTATACCCTATTATGAGAATTAATATTGAAAGAAGAATTTTTAATAATAATTTTTCTCTGTTAGAAAGCTTTAGCATTAATTATTCCTCGTTAGTTGTAGTTTGACGTTTTGGTTTATTTGATTTAAATTTTATGGTCATTGAAAATTTAACATTATTTTGTGTAACATTTGTATTAAATACAACTGATTCAAACTTTTGAGTTTGTACTAATCGGTTTTTGAATTCATCGATTTTTGCAGTAGAATTTATTGTTCCATCTAATCTTATGATACTTTCATTGATAACCAAGTTATTTAAATCAAAATTTGCATCATAAGGAAAATTTGACACTAATAAATTTAGAATCTCAATCATTTTATCTTCAATTTTAAGAAAAGATTCTATGCTATCTAATTCGCGTTTTATGGTTGTATAACGGTTTGTTGCTTCTTTAATAGGATCATCGGGGACAATATTTGTCACAAAATAGCGCTTGTATCTTTCTTCAAGAATACGGTTATAATATGCTGATGAAGATATTTGATAAATCAATGATATAATTATAAACAAAATAAAAAAAACTATACTTAATGAACCATAAAACAAAGCAATGTAGAAATTTTTTTTAGATTTTTGTGAAAGTGATAGTTGGAATTCGTCCTTTAATAGGTTTATTGTTTTTTGTTTTGTCCTATTTATATAGTCAATGAGAGTTCCAAATGCAATATAAAACTGTGACTGAATTTCAGTATCATTTGTTTGACTGATCAGATTCTGCATTACTACTGGTATTTGCAATTGTTGTGATAATATTGAGCTTAAACCTGTAAGCAATGCACCACCACCTGAAACGATAATTCGTTGTAATGAAAAATTTTCATATTTCTGAGTTTCAGAATTAATAAATAATACTATATCATTTATTAACAAAGATATTTCATTCTGAATATCGTTGAAAACTGTTTTAAATTTTTGTTGTGATACATTTAATTTTTTGTGTAATCCATAATGAATATTATTTTCAAAAGATGAAAAATCAAAAGAATAATGTGCTATAAATTTGCTCAATCCTGAATATTCAGTTTGCAACTTTTTTAAGTGATACTCAATATTTTTAACACCAAATAAAATACATCGGGTTGCACATAATTTATTGTCGATAACCAAATTTATTAATGATTTTTCATATCCAATATTTAATTGAATTACTGATTCATTCTGTACAGTATTAAAATAATTGTATGTATTAAAGAGTGAGTTGAACTCTGCTCCAAGAAACTCAATATTCAGGTTATATTTAGCAAAAACTTCTATTATTTGCTGTACAAATGTCTTTTGAGTAACAACCGCAATTACATCCATACCTTCCGCCAACTGTATTTGAATGGGTTGGAAGTCAAATATAACTTTATCCATTTCAAGTGGTATAGAGTCGGCAATTTCATATCCTATTACTTCAGATATTTGGCTTATGTTTCTGAAAGGGAAATTAAAGGTGTAAAAAAATAATCTGTTTGAAGGAAGAGTGGAAATTATTGTATAACCAGTTAAATCATTTTCAGAAAGTATCTTTTCAATTGCATTGCTGATTCTTTCAAGTTTATCTTCTATTGAAAAGTTAAGATCTTCAATAATCAGGGATTCAACCTGGAAATTTTTGAAACCAGTTTTTGCTTTTATACATTTTATTGAAGATGAACCTAAATCAAAAACTGCGATATTCTCGAACAAAGTAAACCTCCAGTTTTTATTCTTCTGCCCAATTTATAATTTGTTTTCGTTCACGGTGGTAATAGGCTATAATATTTAATGATGTTGTACCTACTTTGCCAACAGATTTTATTTTAAAAATATAAGAACGAACAGTTAATAGATTTTTCCTTACATTTTCATCAGTTATGATATCACTAATTTCATCAACGTTTTTAAATGGTTTTTGTAATCTTCTTCGTATTATTTCTGTCACTTTATCATCGGTCATGGCTTCTGTCAACGCCGATAATACTCTGAAACTAGCAGTATTAATATTTATTTTATTAATGTCATTTAAATAATCACTGCGTTCGCCATTAACTCTGAAATAATGAAACAATGCCCTGTTTTTCTCTTTACCTATTTTTATTAATGATATATCTTTTGAAACTTCAATTTTAGTACTCCCGGTTAAAGATTCAATAACATTCTGTAATCCTTTATTGTTGTCTACAAGATTGCCTTCCAAACCATAATTACCTCCACCTAATCCATAAAATATCATTGGTGAGATACCTTTTACAAGGAGTAATTCGGTTATGGTATCAAGACTTGAATTTTTTGCTTTATATGGCTTGGATAAATTTTGATAATAATCAGAAGATTCCGCTCCATATGGGGAACGAGCATCATCAATATCCACCCAGTCTAAAATACAGTCAGCAAGGTCAAGGGGTAACCCCATATTTATAAAAAAACGCTGGGTGATAACATAATATGGTGTTTGGTCTACAAATTCATTAGCCAAAACACTGAGATTTATTTTTGAATTTTCATCTTCAATAAATAATTGGAGACTCCCATTCTCTAATGGTATTTCAGGGAGAGGTAATGCCCATATATCTTTATATGAATCTACATTAGGGTCGGTTTCAATATCACCACTTAAAAAATTAGCAATTGAGCCTCTTTTATCTGCTTCCAGTAATTCAATTGCTAAATTTATTCCTGAACGGGCTATCCAGTACGCTTTCTGCCTGTTTGTAAACGTTTGTAGATATCGAGTATTAGTTTGAGCCAAAATTAAAAATTCTGAAGAAATTGATATAATTGCTGCAATTATTATTAACACTATTATTAAAACATAACCCTTTGAACTGTAGCTATAAAAAAATCTAGCGGATATTTTTTTTAATTTTGGTAACATTGATACAATAACTATCTGCTTAAATTAATATAGGATATAAATACAAAATTTTCATCATTCCCATTTGGATTTTTAACTATCAGTGTTGTCTTCACTGCATTAGGGAACCGTCGATACTCTCGTGAGTCCCATTTATTAGTAAATTTTTGGGCAATGCCAAATTCAAATTTACAGTCAACAACATTAGCTAATATAGCAGAGCTATCGCCACCATTAAGTGGATCTTCATCGTACATAACATCAGATCTTCTCATCAAGTAATAGAGATAGTTGCCATTTTTATCAGGTTGTTCCATTTGTTTAAGATAATAGCCAACTTCAAAAACATCAGTAATAGGGGTTGATGTAGATATTTTACCTGATATAGCATTCTCTACTGAATTGATAGTAACAAAATCAACTTTGCCTAAACTTTTATCGCCGTATTCATTTGTTCCTATAAAAAATAGTTTTTCTTTATATCGATCAAAATACGCACATGAAAAATCACGGTTCATTTTGTAAATTGCTAAATTTACCTCTTCATAAAAAAGAGCAGTTTTTGATAAACTATTTACTGATTGAATAATTGAATGGTGAGTAGTATATACCAAAAGTAAAATTATAGATGAAACTGCTGTTGCCACCAGAATTTCAATAAGAGTAAATCCTTTATTATCTGTTTGTAAATATTGTATAAAATTCATATTATCGCTTTTGGTAAATATATGATATGCTGTATGAACGTTGCTGTTGTCTCTCAATCCACTTCACAGTAATGACAACCTTATATGCGTCTATAGGGCCAATCATCGCATTTTCATAGCGAGTAATTGTCCTTGAAAAACTGAATCCAGGGTACTCCGATACCGGTTCATCTTCCAAGTCAGGACCGCGTTGGTTATCTATTAAAAATTTATTCATCTGACTTTGGGCTATAAGCATGGCAATAGTTAAATTTTTATTTTTAGTAATGCCCAAAATTCCAGATGACACTGCACTCATGATACCTAACATTGCGATTGATAAAATTGCTATAGCTACAAGTATTTCAATTAATGTAAATCCTTTATTGGATATCTTCATAGGTAGAAAAACCCTTCAAAACTTTTGGAGTTTTTAAATATGGATTGATGATCACTGACCATTCATCTGATTCATTTACTAGTATATGCATGATAGCACCAGTTGACCAACCAGAAGAGTATATTGGAATTATAACATTTCCAGTTGTATAACGAGAGCCGTCAGGCAGTAGAATTTCTTTAATGGCAAAAGAGTCAGGGAATTCACGATATTTTAACAATTTATTTGGATTATCAATAAATTCATTTGTACTACTGAGGACTGCAACTGAAATACCGTTTGAGCGTTCAAATATAGAATTTGACATCTCGAGAATCTCATTCTCCCTATTCTGACAATGGATGATTATAAAATTAGTTCTGTTATTTATGAAAGAATCATCAAATGTTTTAGTAATTATCGTACTTAAAATCAAAAAATTATCTCGAGATGATGAAAGATAATTTGTGATACGTGGTATAACCACTATTGATAAAATAGAAAAAACCGCAATAACTACAATCAACTCAATTAGGGTAAACCCATCATTATTTGTTTTGAGACATTTTATCATACCATAGGAATTTATTGCCAGCTTGTTATATCAGCATCAAAACCACTACCGCCTTCTTTCCCATCAGCACCATAGCTCATTATCTCGTAGTCATTACCATGGGTTCCTGGACAATTATACACATAGGGATTACCCCATGGGTCATTAGGAATCTTTTTTTTATCCATATATCCTTTTGGATTATAGTTTTGAGGAATGGGATCAGTAGTTGGTTTTTCAATTAGAGCCTGAAGGCCCTGTTCAGTTGTTGGATAGTTACCATTATCAAGATAATAATGATCCAGAGCCATTGAAAAAGCAGCAATCTGCTGACGTGCAGCTTCAACCTTTGCTTTTTGCGGAATATCCATAAATCGTGGGACTATGACTATTGATAGAATTGCAATAATTGTAATGACAATAAGTAATTCTATGAGCGTAAATCCCCTGGAATTGTTAATAATGTCATGTATCTTTTTCATAAAAATTAGTATTTTACTAAGTTTCATATATAACCTCCATTGAAAATATTTTACCATTAAATAATTTGAATTATTTAACAATCAAATTCATTTCAAAAATTGGTAATAATACTGATATAACAATAAGTCCAATTACAAATCCCATACAAACAATAATTATTGGTTCAATAAGGCTTGTCATGCTGTTTATGGATAATTCAATCTCGTTTTCATATATTTTGCCAATATTTAGTAGCATTTCATCTACCGTATCGCTTGATTCACCTGCTGCAATCATGCCAATGATATATTGTGGCAGGAATTTTTCTTTTGATAATGCATTTGAAATTGAAGAACCTTCCTGAATCATTCTTGCTGCTTTATGTATCTTTTCTTCAACGATTACATTTCGCATTAATCGTTGTACAATCTCAAGTGATTTGATAACATCAACTCTGTTTGATAATAACACTCCCAAATTATATGTAAATCTGTGTATCAATACTTTTTTATACAATGAATTTATTAATGGTAATTTAAGCTTCAATTCATCAATTTTTCTTCTTCCTTCTTCTGTGGCTTTATATCGGTTGTAATAATAAATAGAAAATATTATAATTATAATAATAACGTACCAGAACGAAGTAATAAAATTACTAATACCCATTACTATTTTAGTAGGCAAGGGGAGGTCTTTACCTAATTCCGCAAACATTCTCCCTAACGAAGGTATTATGCTTATCATTAAGAATGCAACAACTGCGATTGCAAATAATATCATAAATGCGGGATACCATAATGCAGATTGAACTTTGCTTTTTAGTAGGTTCTTTTTTTCTTCCAAGTCAGCTAATCTTTCTAAAGCACTGTCAAGTGAACCCAAGCTTTCACCAACCCTGATCATATTTATGTACAATTCATTAAATATATAACCATGTCGTTCAAGTGCATTGGAAAGGGATGAACCTTCTTCAACTTTTGTTTTAACATCAACAACTGCTCTTTTAAATACAGGGTTTTCAATCTGGTCAATTATCGTTGATATTGATGTCAAAAGAGGCATACCAGCTTTTAGCATTGTAGATAATTGACGGGAAAATGTGCTTATTTCTTTTGCGCTTAATTGAAGGCTAATATAATGAGATATCTTATCAATTATATTATTAAATATATTTGTTGTAGTTCTATTGGTCTCAATTTTCTCAGCATCATGCCTGGCTATTTTTACAATATATAATCCATTATTACGCAATCGTTGACGGGCAGCAACTTCAGATGGAGCATCAATAATATCGGCAACGGTTTCTCCCTTACTGGTTAATGCAATGTATTCAAATATCATGACTTAACTAACCCGCAATACTTCTTCTAATGTTGTAATACCTTGAAGAGCTTTTTCTATTCCATCCTGAAGTAGTGTCTTCATACCATTGGCGATTGCTTTTTCTTTAATCTGTACAGCATCAGCATGTTCCATAATTAATTTTCGGATATCATTTGTAATAGGAAGCAGTTCATATATTCCTGTTCTTCCTAAATAACCAGTATTAATACATTTATCACATCCTTTTCCTCTATATAATTTTTTACCTTGTATTTGAGATGATTTTAAACCCAAATCTTTTAACACTACAGGGTCTGGTTTGTATGATTGTTTACAGTAAGGACATATTGTGCGCACCAGGCGTTGAGCTAAAAATGCATTCACGGATGAAGCAATAAGGAACGGCTCAACACCCATATCCAGTAATCTTGTAATCCCGCTGGCAGCATCATTTGTGTGAATTGTTGAAAAAACTCTATGGCCTGTCAATGCAGCCTGTATTGCAATTTCAGCTGTTTCTAGATCCCGAATCTCACCAACCATAATAATATCTGGGTCCTGTCGTAATATTGACCGTAATCCTGCTGCAAATGTAAGTTCAATTTTTGGCTTGACCTGCATTTGACCAACACCATGTAGCTGATATTCAATTGGGTCTTCTACTGTTAAAATATTTACATCTGGAGTATTAAGGCGTGTTAAAACACTATATAAAGTTGTTGTTTTACCGCTTCCTGTAGGTCCAGTAACCAGTATTATACCATGTGTTTTTTTAATTAAATCATTGAAAGTTTTTAATGTTTCCTTACTGAACCCCAAAGAATCTAGGTCAAATTTCATATCACTTTTATTGAGTAATCGCAAAACAATTCGTTCACCAAAGTAAGTTGGGAATACTGATACTCGAATATCAATATCCTTACCTCCAACTTTTAATTGAATTCTTCCATCCTGAGGAAGTCGATTTTCAGCAATATTGAGATTAGCCATAATTTTCACACGTGAAATTATTGCTGCCTGATATTTCTTAGGAGGGGTGAACATATTATATAAAATTCCATCTATTCTGAACCGGATGATCAAATCTTTTTCAAAAGGCTCTATATGTATATCACTTGCCCTGTCTTCAATTGCCTGTTTTATTACAGTATTAACAAGCCGTATAATTGGAGCCTCATTGGCCATGTCCAGGATATCTTCGGTTTCAGTAATAGGTGAGGTGAGTATTTCAAAATCAGTCTCTTCAAGGTTTTCAATCACAGACGTAGTTGAATTATCTTTTAAAAGCTCAAAATGATTATTAATTATCTTTACGATTTCTTTTTCAGTTGATAATACAGGAACAATTTTAAAATTTTCAAAGATAATCTTTATGTTATCTAATGGTTGAATGAGTAAAGGATCACTTATGGCAACTTTAATTGTATTTTTTTTAACAAAATATGGAGCTATTGTATATCGTTTCAAAAATTGAGCTGGTATGACATTAAGAATTTTGTCATTGTCATAAAATTCCAGGTGTTCAACAAACTCCATTGAAAATTGTAAAGCCAAAGCCTTTAATAAATCTATCTCTCCAATTAATCCTTTTTTAATTAATATTTGCCCAATCTTCAGCGGTGTTGTTTGTTGGGTTAAAAGAGCATCCTGAAGATCTTCATTTGATATTATTTTTTTATCAATAAGAATCTGACCTAACTTTTTATTTTTTATCCCTATCATAATCACTCTAATTGCAACCTGCGTTGTTCTTCACGTTTTTGTTCGGTTAATGCATCAATTTTTGATTGTTTCGTGACAATGTGAGGTGTTATGAATACCAATAAATTAGTCTTTTTATATTCAACAACTTTGCGTTTAAAAAACCATCCTAATAAGGGGATATCTCCTAAAATAGGTACTTTGGTTTCTTCAACACTTTTATTGTTAGTTATTAATCCACCAACAACAATAGTTTTACCATCAGCAACATTAATTTTTGTTTTTATGTCACGCTTACCTAATTTGGGAGGAATTACTGATCCTGACTCAAGCACAGTAGTTTGGCCCAAAACCGAATTAACTTCCTGGTATAAATCTAAAGTAATACTGTTTTGTGATGTAATGTGAGGAGTAATCTTGAGTTTTACTCCAACGGATTTATATTCATACGTATAAAATTGAACACCTGTATCACTTATTCGGTTATTGGTTGGCACAGGAATTTCCTCGCCAACATTTATTTCAGCCTCCTGATTGTCGGTTGTTAGTATTTGTGGTGTTGATAAAATGTTGTAATGTTTTTCAGCACCGGTTGCATTGAGTAAAGCAAACCCTAACATAGATTTATCGGATAGATAGCCAATTTGAAATCCAGTTGTTAATGGAACTGCTATTTTCTTTCCAGTCATACCAGATGGAAGTGTATACGAAGGTGGAGTTCCCTGTATGGATGAGCCTCCATAAAGATGTGAACCATATTGATCACCCAACATCCAGTCAATACCAAATCCCCAGCCACTATCTGCAGATACTTCAATTATTAAAGCTTCAATTAAGATCTGTTCACGAACAATATCCAACTGGTCAATGATATTTTTTATCATTTTAAATTCTTCAGGTTTTGCTGTTATAATAAGTGAATTGGTTTCCTTATTTGCTATTATCGATAGTTTCTGTTTATCGGTCATTGCAGCTTTAGCTTGTGCAATTTGCTGTGCTTGCTTGGTTACATCAAGTTGTTGAGACTGATCGCCTTTACTGATTACAGCATATTCAGAGAATGGTATTCGTGATAAAACTGCTGCAAGTTTTTCTGCATCAGCATTTTCAAGATGAACAACATGAATATCTCCTTTGATAGTTTTGTCAATTTCAAGTTCTTGAATTTTTTTATCAAGTGAGGAAGCTATTTTAATCAACCCGTTAATTTCTGATGCTGTACCACTATAAATAATGATATTTAAATCACGATATACAATAATATCAGTATTTGGTGATTTTAATGCTCGCAAAACATTGGCAATTTGTTCTGCATCAGCATTTTTGATTTCCTGTAAATGGGTAATCGTTTGGTCATATGAAGGGACTATTTGTTATTTTGTGGTATCAATAATTACTTCAACATTTTTCTTGATTGCATCTTTAATTGGTAATATTTTTATGAGATTTTCGGATTCTACAACTGCAAATCCCTTTAATTCAAGGATAGCCTTCATTACTTCATATGCATCTTTGATAGGAATTTTTTTAACTGATGAGACTGTAATTTTGCCTCTCACACGTTCATCAATTACTATATTTTTACCAATAAGCTGACTCATTACTTCTATGAATTCTGACAATTCAACATCTTTAAAATTAAGAGTAAAATATTTTTCTTCTTCTTTCTTCTTACCCTTTACTTTTTCTATCTTAATTTCCTGCTTCATTTCTTGTTTTGGTTGGGTTTCTTTTTGTTCTTCTTTAGGAGTTACAATTTCAGCTTGTGGATTCTGCATTTCCTCGGTTTTTTCCTTGGGGACGTTTTCCTGTTGAGCAAATAGAAATGAAATAATCAGTAAGCTCGACATTGATGTAAAAATGATATGATTGAGTATTTTATTTTTTTTCATTGAACCACCAGTTAAGCGTTTTATTTTATTATGGTAAAATCATTTTAATCTGATACATTTAAATCATACGTTATCATCTGGCCTGAGCGTTCAAGTTCAATGACAAAGCGTGAATCAGTTTTTAATGTTTCCCACATCTTCATTAATTTTTCTGTACTATCGATGGTTTGACCATTAATTCTTTTAACAATATCACCACTACGGGCACCCATTGAATATAAAATATTAAAAGGAGCAACAGAAAAAAGCTTGAACCCTTCTATTTTTCCACCAACACGATATGGTCCAGCTCTAACACCATTGAGAGCATTGTCAAGATTGTTTAAAACTTTTTGTTGAATTTCTGATTTGCTAATAGATTTAACTATTCTATTTGGGGAGCTTTGTTGAGTTACTTGCTGTGCCATATTTGAGGTAGAGGATTTCTCTTTAGCAAACATATCTATTATTTCCACTTTTCCATCTTTCTTTAGGTACACTTTTGCATTATCAATCTTAATAAGAGTAAAACCATACACATCCATACCCACTTTATAAATTTTTGCAGAGCTTTCTGTTTGTTTTTTTATCAATGCTCGTGCAATACTAGATGGACCGGAGATAGTACCTAATACTACTAATTCGTTGATTTCACTACTCAATGCAGCAGCTCCTGTATTATCAACAGTAGCTACCTTAAAAAAGTTAGAGTCAAGCATTGATTGATATTCACTAAAACTTTTTAATGAGGTTGATACTGGTTTATACCGTGGATGAACATAACTTTTATAATCTGCCGGTTTAATAAAAAATTTGATGCTTTGATTAATTAACTGCGCAGTAATAAAAGAAAATACAAGTACTGAGATTACATTAATAATATGTATTTGTAGTTTCGTCATTGTGAGTTTTCTTAAAGTCAATTCATAATCACCATAATATTCAGTGATGCAATTTAATAAATGATTCCTTTTTTATTAATGACTTATAGTACATATATTTACATTGATAATTAAGTGTAATTCACTATACTTTTAGTA
>JAOAIH010000006.1 GCA_026414805.1 Spirochaetota bacterium
AAGCAGGTAAAGTAAAAAGCCCGTTTGAGAGTTATTTTGGTGGCTCTAAGGCATATTTTGACAGTAACTATCGCCCATACTTAAAAATTACACTACACCAGTATTTCTTGCAATTGGGTGATACTTTGGAAGAATGCTGCCAAAGACTATGTGCATACTGTAGGGGTGAACTTTTGCTCTGACCCCTATCTATACACATTATGGAACGCAAACTCTTCTAATGCCTTGCGTGGCGGTCGGATTTTTTCACTTTCCTTCTGCCACTCAGTTAGATCATCGTGAATTGTAGAGTCCTTTTTGCCAATTATTATTAGGGTGATTACTGTATATTCATCTGGTATATTGCACACTTTGTGAACTTCCGCCTCATCATATCCAGCAATAGGGTGAGCCACAAGCCCAAGTTCAGTTGCCTTGAGTAAAAGCAGAGCTGTCGCCATACCTGTATCAAACTGATGATATATACGATTTTTTAGCACACAATCGTCTTTTTCCTTACTGAACACTGCAATAATCATTGAAGCTTTATGAGCCCATTCATTCCCCTTTGCCAGGGTTTTTTTTAACTCCTCAAGCTTAGTCTTTTCATATACAAATACAAAACGCCATGGCTGATTGTTATAGCATGAAGGTGCAAGTGACGCAGCCTTGGCTAGCTCTGACACCATATTTTCTGTAATAACAACTGGAACCAGTGACCTGTAAGCTCTACGATTCTCAATAGCTTCCTGTAAATTCATATATTTCCCTCCTATTTATTGTAATGATGCAAGTGTCTGCAAAACCTCATCAACATGTCCAGGTACTTTGACTTTTCGCCATACTGCTCTGACCCTGCCGTCTGGATCAATAAGAAAGGTACTGCGTTCAATTCCCATAAAGCTTTTTCCATACATACTTTTTTTCTTCCATACACCATACTCTTGGGCCACCTTGTGATCTGTATCTGACAGTAAAATAATATTAAGATTATGGGTATCATAAAACCTGCAATGGCTTTCAGGGCTATCAGGACTAATGCCAACGACAACTGCTTTATATTTCTTAAATTCATTTATACTGTTTGTGAAATCGATAGCTTCTAATGTACATCCCTGAGTGTTGTCTTTTGGATAAAAGTATAATACTACCCATTTGCCTTTAAAACTGTCACTATCAACGACCTTTTTATCTTTATCAGGAAGTTTAAATTGTGGAGCTTCTTTATTTAATAGATGATCTCTTAACATGATTTCTTCTCCTACGTACTCAGAAATTATTCATACATTTACCCGATAATCAAGTATATTCTAAAATACTAACATTTTTAAGATTTGTCAATTATAGCAAGATAAAATATATGCACTTGACAAAAAATATTTAACGTGAAATAAATGCAAAAAAATAATAAAAATAAAAATCACAATTTCACAGGAGGTAAATCGTGAGAATTTGTGCACTTATAATAAATATAATTTTGCTTTGCTCTGTCACCGCTTTACATGCTGCTTCTGATGGGACTGCATTGATGATGCTGGGTGGCAGTGCAAGCATGTTAGGAAGAGCCGACACTGGCGTTGCATACTTTGGCTCTGACACCTTCTTTCTCAATCCCTCAAGCATTGCCAAAGAAGAGAGGTTCGTTGGCTCATTTAATTTTGGCAATCTTCTTCTGGATTACTATAACCCTTCAGTTGTTGCTGGATTCCCAACCTCCTATGGTGTTATTGGCGGTGCATTCAGGATGATTTCCGGCTCTGACACCCTCAATGGATATCAATTTGTCCTTGGCGGTGCTAAAGAATTTACCAAGCGCTTGTCAATGGGAGCATCGCTATCACTGCTTTTGGGAAATGGTCCAGATTCTGGTGCATATTTTACTGGAATCAATATTGGCAGTATCTATCAAACTAAAATAAATGCAGATATTGGCAGTGGATTTGGAATATATCTCCCCAGCATTGGATTTTCAATTAATGCAGGCCTACCAATGGGTAATGACAAGGATTTTGCCGATTTAAACCAAATCACTATTGGATATACACTTCCACTGTATAAAAGAAATGATATTCAAGTAAGCCTGCTCAATGATCTTTCATTTGTACAATATGACGAACTAGCAGTCAAAGTTGGTGCTGAGGCTGTTTATAAAAATTCCTATATTGTACGCACGGGCTTCATGTCACCTGACGCCTACCACTATGCTGATTTTACATTGGGCGCTGGCTACAGGCTGACAGGCCAGGAATATCAAGCTGAATTCAATTATGCTCTGGTACATTATAAAAAGACTGATTTTGTCCATTATGTTGGCACTCAAATCCGGTATGGCAAATTGGATAAGGAGCCGCCCCAAACTAGCATAAAAGCAAGCGAACGATACATATCCCCCAATACTGATGGTGTACAGGATTTTGTTCTGTTTAATCTTACTGTTAGCGATACAAGTAAGATTGGTGGCTGGCGATTACAGATCAAAAATGATGCTGGCACAGTCGTTAAAGAATATAGGGTAAGCGATAGAGATGTGGAAGAATCCCTGACATTGAAAACATTTATACAGAAGATATGGACACCAAGGGAATCAGCTGTGGTTCCAGAAACAATATTTTGGGATGGCACTGATGCAAATTCTAATATATTGCCTGATGGTGATTACGTGTACGCATTCATGGCATGGGATGAGCGCGACAACATATCGCCAGAGGTTACTGGTGTAGTTACTATCGACAATACTGCCCCGGCGGTAGAACTGACGGTAGAGGATAGATTCTTTTCTCCTAACAACGATGGCCGCAAAGATACATTAAAAATAATTCAGGCAATAAAAACACAGAGTAATGACATGTGGCAGGCTTCTTTTGTAGATAAATCCGGTAAAATAGTGAAAAGGTATAGCTGGCAGGGAACTGATGTCCCTAAAGCATTAATATGGGATGGTAAAGATGATGCTGGCAATGATGTTCCTGAGGGTTTATATACCTACCAGATTCAGTGTACCGACAATGCTGGGAATAAAGCAAACGCTTTAGTCCGCGAAATCAGTTTAACCCGACAATACCAAACAGTGGATATCAGTGCTTCATTAGAATATTTTTCTTACTCGTTACACAATACAATAACATTTACCCCATCAGTCTCTGACACTAAAGACCTTGTGAAATGGCAATTTGTTATTACTAATGAAAAAGACAAGCCAGTATATCAGCTAGAAGGTCAAACGGTGCCAAAAACAATTACATGGGACTGTAAGGATAATAAAGGTCAAAAATTAAATGATGGCATCTACCGCTATAGATTCACGGCAGAATATTTAAGCGGTAACAACCCTCAGTCTTTTGTTAAATCATTTATACTGGATAGTACACCGCCTGATGTTGACCTTGCATATGAACCAAAACTGTTTTCACCTGATGGCGACGGTGAAAATGATATTCTTACCATAACCCCTTCCATTAACGATAATGTGGGAGTTAAAAATTGGGAAATAACAATCTATGCACCCGCAGGGTATGTATTCAAAACATTTAAAGGCACAGATGTCCCAACCGAACTTAAATGGGACGGCATCGGTATAAACAATGAACTGGTTGAATCTGCTGCGGATTATTTTGTTGAGCTATCGGCCACCGATATAACTGGCAATACTGCAAAAACAAAACGCATTAAGCTGCCTATCGATGTACTTGTAATGGTAACAGAGCGCGGCTTGAAAATCCGCATCAGCAATATTGAATTTGCATTTGACAGCGCAAAACTAACAGGGAAAGCATTTCCAATTTTGAACAGAGTTACAGAAATCCTTAATAAATACGAAAAATACAATGTTCTGATTGAGGGCCACACTGATGACATTGGCGAAGAACAGTATAATCTGAAGCTTTCTGAAGCGCGGGCAAAATCAGTACTGGATTATCTAATCAGTAAGGGTATTGATAAAAAGCGTTTATCTTCGCGGGGCCTGGGTGAATCATCACCATTTATGCCCAACACCAGCGTAGAAAACAGAAGGCGTAACCGACGTGTTGAATTTTTACTTATCAAGCCTGAAGAAATAATGCAGGATAAAAGGTAATATGAACAGTCATCCCATCATCTTTTGTGATATTGATGGGACAATTCTTGATTTAAATACATACTCATATGATGTATCCCTGCCGGCAATACAAAAGCTTGCCAGCAGGGATATTCCTCTCATACTTGTATCAAGTAAAACATACATTGAGATGCGTAAGCTACACACAAAACTATCGCTCAAATGGCCATTTATTTTTGAAAACGGCGCTGGCATAGCCCATCCTGACGGTACGTACTCACTATTAGGAAAAAAGCAACATGAACTTATAGGCTACAAATCAATTGTGCACAAGCATTTTAACCACCTACGATGGGCCGACAGCATGTCAATTCAGGAACTATCGCAGTATACAGGATTATCGCATGCTGATGTAAAAGACATGATGTCCCGCACAGCATCAGTGCTGTTTCTTTCAGATGACAATGTCAATATTTACACAATCAACGATACACTAAAACAGTATGGCATTGCAATAACAACTGGTGGGAAATTTTTTACATTAATTGACAGTTCTGTTAACAAGGGAACTGCAATACAAATAGCAAAAGAATCATTCAGTGCAACTGTCCCTTCAATCTTTTCCTATGCTGTTGGTGATGGATTAAACGATTGCGAAATGTTCAATGCAGTTGATGAAGCATATTTTGTAGGGACACAGGAAGTGTATCTCTCTATTCAAAACCACTGTTCACATGTACATAAGACAAAACAGCAGGGGCCCGCTGGTTTTGTGGAAGTGGTAGAATATATACTTACTCTTCATTCAGTTTTTTGAACATTCTGTTCAACGTATGTTTCAAATTCTTCACGTGACATTTTGTCTTTGTACAACTGCCACATCACTTCTTTCAGTTCTTCAAGTGTCTCAAATTTTGCGCCATCAAGCTTAAAGTGTGCCATACTACAACTTCCCTTTTATTGATATTTCATTTTTTATACCATTCTATGAAAACGGCAGCCTGTGTCAATGGATATTTTACCACATAATATACTGTTGACAAAAAACATATCAAAATTTACTTGAATTAGTCTTGCTGTACTGTTATTGTAATTAGCATGAGGTTATTTGTGGGTAATAGCTTACTGTTATCTTCAATAGTACTATTATGTTGTGCGATAGCAACCGGTGCCGTTGCTGAAGCATTAGTTATTGATGACAATTTTGAATTTGCTGAAGCAGGCCCGTATGTGCAATACCTTACTGATGTACCACTTCATACAACAATTGATGAAATTGTAACCCGTTACAAAAACAAAGAATTTACCCATTCCACCGCTCTGCATCCGTCTTTTGGATACTCACAATATTGCGTATGGATTGCATTTACTGTTAAAAATAAATCCATGAACACTGTATCATTACTTTTTGAGTATGATTACCCCATTATAGATGACATAACATTATTTATTCCTGATACACCCTTTAAAGCCATTCAGACAGGCGACAGGTATCCATTTGTAACACGCCCTATCCCCTACCGGTCATTCGTGTTTCCTGTTAACCAAAGACCAGGGCTTACTACATATTTTTTACGTATTCGCTCCGAGGGTTCATTAGTTGCACCTTTAAAACTGTGGTCACCCCATGCATTTGAACACATGCGTAATAGTACTCTTCCGCTTATCTGGATGCATTATGGGCTTATGCTAGCATTATTTTTCTACAATATGTTTTTATTCGCTACTGTGCGTGAAAAAAGCTTTTTATTTGTATCAATGTTTATTATTGGTGTGACTCTTTTTGCAATGGCAAATAACGGCATAGCAGCACAATATCTATGGCCTTCTTCAACCTGGTGGGGAAATATCTGCCATCCATTTTTTGTATTCTTTGCAATGGTAGGAATTTTACTTTTTACTCGTGAATTTTTATCACTGCACATTTACATCTCACGCCTTGATAAATTTATTCTCTATCTTGCAGGCATTACAACCCTGTGCTGTGTTCTTCCGTTTATTCTTCCATATTATTATGTTACACAGCTATCGGTGCTTATGGCAGCCATAGGCTCGTGTGTAGTTATCATAACTGGTATTATTGCCCAGATAAAAAAAATCAGAGAAGCAATTTTTTACAATATTGCAACCATAAGCTTTGTAACAGGTGTATTGCTTATTGGACTGCGTTCCTTTGGAGTGCTTGGCGACAATTTCTTTACAGCCTGGGGATACCAATTAGGCTCTTCTGCTATGATAATACTCTTTTCGCTGGGCATTGCAGATAAAGTAAACACCTGGCGCAGGGAAAAAGAGCGTGCTCTATCGCGGCTGGCAACATCAGAAACCAGATACCGCACCCTGGTTGAAAATGCCCACGATGGCATTATCCTTGTCCAAAATGGTACAATAATCTATGCTAATGCAGCCTTTGCTCGTATAATGGGCTACTCCATTGAAGAACTTACTGGCATGCCCATTGAATCAATTATAGCTCCTACACCATTAGGGCAAGAGGTAATCATACAATACAACAATAGATTACACCAACGCCAGGCAAAACTCCAGTACGAAGCTCAACTGAAACGCAAGACAGGAACAATCGTAGATGTATTAATCTCGGCTCAACTTGTAGCGCTTGATGGCATTCCCACCAGCATTGCCATAATCACCGATATAAGTGCGTTGAAGGAAGCCTATGATACAATACAGCAGCAATATGAAGAAATACAATCACAATATGAAGAACTGGAAGCAATAAATGAAGAAATGGCACGTACACATTATGAGTTATTTGACACAACCAATAAACTAGCGGAAGAGAAGGAGCGGTTGCAGGCAACATTGCATTCTATCTATGATGCTGTTATAGCAACCGATTTACACGGAACCATTATTTTAACCAATGAACGTGCAGAAAATTTAACCGGAAAAACATTTCAAGAGTTACAGGGCAAGCCATTTAATCAAGTCTTTTCATTCAAATATATGACTACAAAAGAGGATTTTAAAGATCCGGTGGAAACTATTTTGCAACACGGGAAGCTTGATACCAGTGGTATTGCGCTAAGCCTTCAAACATCAGAAAAGAATATTATTGTTGAATTGTCGGGCGCTCCAATTTATGTTGAAGGTAAACGTATCGGCACGGTTATTGTGGTGCACGATATTACTGATCAGTACTTTCTTGAAAAGGAAATACAAAAAATCAGCAAGCTTGAATCTCTCAGCATTTTAGCAGGTGGTATTGCACATGATTTTAACAATTTATTGACCTCTGTAATTGGCAATTTATCAATATTAAAAGTAAAATTGGGCGATAGCTCCGATAATCAGAAATATATTGAACGGATTGAAAACGCAGCACAAAGGGCAGCCGACCTGACCAAGCAATTACTCACCTTTTCAAAAGGTGGTGAACCAATAAAAGAAGTTGCATCTTTGGAACAGATAATTCATGATACCGCCCAATTTACGCTCTCAGGCTCCAACGTACGGTGCGATATAGCCATTGACCATGATTTATGGAATTGTGAGATAGATGTAGGGCAAATAAGCCAGGTATTCCACAATCTCATTTTAAACGCTGCGCAATCAATGCCTCACGGTGGCACAATTTCTATCACTGCCCACAACTATATTTACGATGGCTCTGAGCAAAAGCCACTGCTTGCAGGCAAGTACATCAAAATTTCAATTAAAGATCAGGGTGTAGGCATCCCAAAAGAAAATATCTCAAAAATATTTGATCCTTTTTTTACCACAAAAGCAACCGGTAGTGGCCTTGGCCTTGCAACCAGTTACTCAATAATAAAGCGCCATGGTGGCTACATAGAGGTAAATTCCGAGATTGGCAAAGGCTCCGAATTTATTATCTACTTGCACGCCACAGACAAACAATCACATCACAAAGGGGAATCACCTTTACAGGTATCATCTGCTGAGGGGAGGATACTTTTAATGGATGATGATTTCACAATCTATGAAGTTGCGTCACACATGCTCGAAATATACGGATTTAGTGTTGACTGGGTTGAAAATGGCGAAAAGGCAATTGCAAAATACAGAGAATCTATTGGCAAGGGTACTCCCTACGATATAATCATTATGGATTTAACAGTCCCCGGTGCAATGGGCGGAGCTCAGGCTGTACAGGAGATTCTTGAGATCAACCCTAATGCAAAAGTTATCGTTTCCAGCGGATATTCCAATGACCCCATCATGTCCCACTATCACGAATACGGATTTAAAGGAGTTATCGCTAAGCCCTACAATATAGCAGAAATAATAAAAGTCATAAACCAAGTCCTGGCACAATAAGTTTTTTCATCCTACTATCCGATTATAACACTGTATAGTGAAGGAGTGTTGTAGTATAAGTTTAATAAGGAGCATCAATGCAAATATGAAAAAACATGTGATTTTGATTATACTGCTTATCATGCTTGTAAATATACAGGCCACAGTTGTCACACAAAAACATACTGATACTGAAAGGGTTAAAAACCAACATGAAGCTGATATTGAAAAAAAGGAAGCTTTAAAAAAGAGAATGTATGAGTTAATGGATGAAATTAATTCACATGTTGACGGAAAGGCAAAATTAATCATACCTGTTGAACCGGATAAAGCTACAGATGTTATAGACCACGATGAATATGCAAAGAAAGAAAAGGCACCTGAAAAAAAACATACCCCAGCAAAGAAAAAAGATGAAGCTTTCATTGCACCAGCCCAAGGAAAAATGACAAGCAAATACGGATACAGGGAAAACCCGGTCACTAAAAAATATTCATTCCATAAGGGAATTGACATAGCAGCACCAAAGGGGAGTAAAGTGGTTGCAAGTGCAAGTGGCACAATAGTTACATCTGTCTACATGAACAATGGTTATGGTAACTGTATTATCATTGAACATGCCAATGATATAAAAACACTATATGCACATCTGGAAAAAAGGATAGTTAAAGCAGGCGATATCGTTTCCCAGGGTCAACAGATAGGAACTGTAGGAGCAACAGGAAGAGCAACTGGCCCGCATCTCCACTATGAAGTGTATAAGGGAAAAAATTCTATAAATCCTCAAGAGTTGGTTCATTACTAATGATCCTGAAATTTATAATTACTATCACAGGATTTTTTTTCTGGATAGTGCTTTTACCAGTTACTATCGCATATATTTCATTTTATGTAACATATACACATTATACTTTACCTCCAATAACGTTTTGTAGTACCGGCATTGCATTGTCTGTTAGTGGTCTATTAATTTCTTTATGGGCAGTAGTATCATTAATTGTACTTGGAAAAGGTACACCAATTCCAATGTATGGGCCACAAAAACTTATTATTTCAGGACCGTATAGATTTTGTCGCAATCCCATGACGTTGGGATTGCTGCTATACTACATCGGAGCGGGGATGATAATATATAATTTGATTGCTGCTATACTATTAATTGCCATAGCTATTGCTCACATGATCTACGATAAGTATTATGAGGAAAGAGAACTTATACACAAATTTGGCGACGAGTATATTCATTACAAAAAAATCACACCCTTTATTGTGCCAAAGCTTTTAAAATAATAAAAAATTATTTTCATTTTTGTTGACTTTATCAAACATTTATATTTCATTACTTTTATGTGCAGGAAAGCGTGTGTACTTGGAGCAACCGGTCTGGTAGGTTCAAAGCTCCTTTCGTTACTTATTGATGATCCATATTATACTAGTATTAATATTATAACACGCCGCAAGATTTCACTGGAGGCTAAAAACATTATTCAATATATAGCTGATTTTAATACTATAGAAACTTTTGCTAATGCATTTGCTGTTGATGATATTTATTGCTGCCTTGGTACAACAATGAAAAAAGCAGGCTCAAAAGAAGCTTTCAAGCAGGTTGATTATCATTATGTAGCGAAAGCAGCACAATTAGCTTATTCACAAGGAGCAAAACAATTTCTTGTAGTCAGTGCTGTTGGTGCAAACCCACATTCACTTTTTTTTTATAACAGAATTAAAGGCCTTATGGAAAAAGACGTTGCATCAATTCCATTTGAGGCTGTGCATATATTCAGGCCCTCACTTTTACTGGGACAAAGGGAAGAATCACGTTTTCTTGAAGATATCGCTCAGCGATGTGCAAAACCTTTTAGCTATATACTGAAAGGGCCTCTAAGAAAATATGCACCAGTGGATGCAATGCACGTTGCACACTCT
The DNA here is from genome assembly GCA_026414805.1 of Spirochaetota bacterium. Classification (NCBI taxonomy): domain Bacteria; kingdom Pseudomonadati; phylum Spirochaetota; species Spirochaetota bacterium. The sequence goes on from JAOAIH010000006.1 coordinate 10,223, forward strand.
ATGATACATGCAGCTAAAACACACACAAATGGTGTGCACATTCATGAGGCATTTTAAGGCGATAGCTTTAAAAAATTAGGCTATTGCTGTATATAATGAATTAACACACTTTATTACACCTTGACATCTCTTTTTTGCCAACCTGTATAAAGTGTATAATCATACCCAAAGGAGGTTATGTATGTATCGCAAATTATTTACTATTGCGATTGTTGTATGTTTTACCGTCCCGTTTATTGCATTTGCCCTTGATGATGCTCATTTCATCCAGGATGATGACTACTTTATTTCCAAACAGCCCTACAAACAAGGATGGATATATGTAGAGTTGGCTAAAATGGTACAGCCGCCAAAACCGGAAACAAAAAATGAGGCCCAGTTCATGACAGTACGAGAAGGTCAGGAGTGGTGGACTAAATATTTCTGGAAAACTAAAGTAGCAACTGTAGCGGAATGCAAAGTTGGGACTGTAGTTATTTGTTTTAATGATAACATAAAAGATGACGTATACCATGCACCTGAGGATAAGGACAATGCACGATACGGTTCATGGTTTATGGCAAGGATAACTGATATGTCCGACCTATATAAAGGCTACCTGACAGTATCAGGAGGATACAAAATTGATAAAGAAAATATTCGCATTACAATAAAATAACATCAAGGAGCAATAATTATGAAAAAAATTATGATCATTTGTGTAGCCGTGCTATTTGTAGCAGTCATTTCCGGATGTAAAAGTGATACCGGAAATTATTTCAGCGATACAATAAAAGGGAGAGTAACTGATGCAGCGCTGGATAGTTTAACAACTAAATCTACTGACACCAAATCAACACAGAAATCAAAATCCACCGGCGACTATGTCCCATCCGATGCTGATGCCCACTATATTCAGCCATCTGATTATTTTATTGCCGATAGAGAATTTCCCAACCAGGGATGGATTTATGTGTACATTGCAAAAGTGGTTACTCCACCTTCAACTCAAACTAAAAATGAAGGCCAATTTATGAAGGTTCAGGATGGTAAGGAAATCTGGACTAAATATCACTGGAAATCACGTATTGCAACAAGTTCTGATATTAAAATTGGAGCCATTGTAATCATTTTTGATGGCAATTATCAAAATAATATAGCTATGCCACCAAAGAATAAAGATGAAGCACGGGCTGAAAACTGGTTTATGGCAAAGATAACTGACACTACAGACCTTTATAAAGGCTACGTTACCGTATCAGGTGGCTATAAGGTAAGTGTTGACAATTTACGGATGCCTTTAAAATAACTACAGTTAAAAACAACATACTATCTTGTTGCACAATCATCAATAAAAGGGGCATAATGCCCCTTTTGTTTTCATTCACCATAATAATACTTGACGAACATTTACACTACTCTGCCATTTCCTTTTATAAAACATTTATTATTCGATAGTTACTTATATATAATCAATGGAGGATTGTATGGATGCCACAAACATCAAAACTGTATTAATTATTGGTTCCGGCACTATGGGACAGCAGATTGGCTTTTTATGTGCTCTTCATGGCTGTTCTGTTCACATGTATGATATAAGCGATGAAATCCTCAACAATGCACAGAGAAGATTAGAACGCTTAGCCCAATGGTTTGAGAATAATAATGTTACTACTGCAAAAGATGCTCTGTCAAAAATTCATTATTTCACTGAACCTAAACAAGCCGCAAAAGATGTAGATTTTGTAAGTGAATCTGTACCTGAAGATCCAAAGTTAAAAGCAAAGGTTTTTGCAATCTTCAACACTTTATGTCCTGAACATGCAATTTTTACCACCAACACATCTTCACTTATACCTTCACAGATTGCACAGGAAACAGGAAGGCCAGAAAAATTTTTAGCATTTCATTTCCATGATGTCAGGATGACAAAGATTGTTGATATAATGCCACATCCCGGCACAAGTGAAGAAGCTACACAGGTTACTATCGCCTTTGCAAAAAGGCTAAATCAAATACCAATTGTTCTTAAAAAAGAAAATTATGGCTATGTATTCAATACCATGCTTATGACATTGATAAGCTCTGCATTGACGCTTGCTGCAAATGAGGTAGCCAACATACGTGATATTGATAGAAGTTTTATGGGTGTTATGCATACTGCTATAGGGCCTTTTGGCATAATGGATAGCATAGGTCTTGATACTGTGTACAAAGTAACTAAGTACTGGGCAGACTTATTAAATGACGCTCAGGGTAAAAAGAATGCAGATTTTTTAAAAACATACATTGATAAGGGCTTGTTAGGTACAAAAACTGGAGAAGGATTTTACAAATATCCTCACCCAGATTTTTCAAAACCTGAATTTCTTGAATAATTGTGCTTCAATGTTTACTAACACCTAAATAATCTGATTGCCCAAATATTTATTGTTGTACAATTATTTTACCTATATTATATTCTGTTTCACATTTTCCATGTTTGCATATTAATAGCAGGATACCACATGCGTTTTGAAATTATAAAGAAAGATAGCACAACCCATGCTCGATTAGGTATGTTATTTACCCCTCATGGTATAGTTCGTACACCTGTATTTATGCCAGTAGCTACAAGAGCAGCTATACGCGCTCTCACCATTCGTGACATTGAAGAAATAGGCTTTGAAATAATCTTATCAAATACTTACCACATGTACATTCGCCCGGGGATTGAATTGCTTGCACAGGCTGGTGGATTACATGCCTTTATGAACTATCATAAACCCATATTAACAGATTCGGGTGGTTTTCAGGTTTTTTCTCTGGCGGATCTGCGAAAAGTGCATGATGAAGGTGTAGAATTTAAATCTCACATTGATGGCTCCAAACATTTTTTCAGCCCACAGAAAGTGCTCGATATACAAAAAATTATTGGCTCGGATATTATGATGGTGCTTGATGAATGTGTGGAATATCCCGCATCGTACCATATCTCAAAAAAGGCAGTTGAAAGGACTATACACTGGGCAACAGTTTCGTATAACTACTGGCATAGCAATTTTGATACTGATAGGCAAGCACTTTTTGCTATTGTACAGGGAAGCACATACCCGGATTTGAGAAAATTATGCACCGAAGCACTGCTAGAACATGACTTTTCAGGATATGCTATTGGTGGTCTTTCTGTTGGTGAACCAAAAGCAGATTATGCCCAGATAACAGCTATGACTGTGCCTCTGTTACCCTGGAATAAACCCCGATATATGATGGGTGTTGGCAGCCCCTTAGAGATACTAGAAGCAATACAACATGGTGTGGACATGTTTGACTGTGTGATGCCAACAAGAATTGCCCGCAATGGAACACTGTTTACTTCAAAAGGAAGAGTCAATATTAAATCCGGTATATATGCACGTGATTTTAGCCCATTGGATGAAGATTGTCAGTGCTATGTATGCCAAACGTTCACCAAAGCATATTTGCGGCATATCTACAAGATGAATGAGATAGCAGCATTAATTTATAATACTTACCATAATCTTTTTTTTATGAAGAAATTTATAGAAAGTATACAGAAAAGCATACAGGAAGATACATTTTTGCAAGAATATAAAAAATGGGAAGCGATATATAAAAATAACGATGTAAACATTAAATCATAATGTGGAAAACTTTAATAAATTCAAATACGCAGCATATAATTAATACTTTTTTCAAGATTTCCCTGCTGCTATTTTCTCAAAATTTAGCAAAAACTTCTTTATATCTTCCCCTCCACTGTAGTTTCCAACACTGCCATTGCTTCGTATAACCCTGTGACAGGGATACACAACAGGAAACATATTCTTTGCCATTACATTGCCAACAAATCGTGCAGCACCTGCAAATCCACACTGCTGTGCCAGTGCACCATACGAAATCGTTGTGCCACTAGTTACCCTCAACAATTCCCGTAAAACGATCTGTTCTTTTTGTGTATAAAGTGAAAGATCACATGGTGGGGGTTTAAGAAATATTTTTTTTGTATATTTTTCCAAATAGTCAATTGCTTCAAGAATTACCGGAGTTATCCCTTTTTGTACTGTAGTGTTAATAATCTTCACTAAATCTTTTTCTTGGTAACTATCGAACACAATTGTTTTTAATAATTTTTCATTGCCAACTATATACATTTTGAAATGAAAAAAATTAAATGGAGTATACGTTGAATCTTTAAGATAATCACGCATATCTACCAAAGCGTTCATTTCAAACACTCAGATAATATTTTTTTTGATACAATTTTATCATTTTGCAGCTGGTCCTTTAGTTCAGCAACTGAGTTAAAGCGTTTTTCATCACGGATTCGCTCTATAAAATGTACTTGGATAGATTTTCCATAAATGTCATCATCAAAATCAAATATATGAACCTCTATTGTCCGCTCGGTATTTTCAAATGTAGGATTATTGCCAATATTGAGCATGCCATTAAATAATTTCCCCTCTACACCTACCTTTACTGCATATACTCCATCTTTTGGTATAATCTTATCCAAATCATCCGGGATAATATTGGCTGTGGGAAATCCCAAAAGCCTTCCCCGCATGTGCCCCTTCATCACCGTACCGCTAAGCGTATATGTTCTTCCTAAAAGCATATTTGCCATGGCAATATTACCATCCTCTATTTCAGTGCGTATCCAAGATGAAGAAACAGGGCGCGATTGAATACACACTGGCTCAACTCGCTCAACAATAAACCCTTCACGCAATGCCAATTCTTTCAAAAATTCAAAATCCCCCTGTCTGCCTTTACCAAATGCATGATCATACCCCACCACAATATGCGCTTTACCAATATGGTAAAATACAATCTTATATAAAAATTCTTCTGCTGTTAACGATGCAATCTCTTGCGTAAAAGGCATCATAACAATATTAGTGATACCAGCATGCTCAATTGCATGAATTTTTTCAGTTGCTGTAGTTAATATTTTAGGTGGTGTGTGAGGTGTTAAAAGTTTACGTGGATGCTCGCTGAATGTAAAGACCACCGGTTGACCATTAATTGAATTTGCAAGGGCAAGCATACGGTTAAATATTGCCCTGTGCCCCATATGCACGCCGTCAAAGCTGCCAATAGTTATTACAGGATTTTCAAAAACCTCGTCACACTCAGATAAATTATACAGTACCGTCATAGCGTCCTATCTTCTCCTGAAGTAACCATGCATCGTATAATACCAGAGCAACCATTGCCTCTACAACAGGAATTATTCGTGGTACAATGCATGGATCATGCCTGCCTTTAACCACCACATCAACAGTATTACCATGTATGTCCATTGTTTTTTGTGTTTGTGCTATTGATGGCGTTGGTTTTACCGCAATACGCATCACTACATCCTGCCCTGTTGATATGCCACCCAGAATACCACCTGCATGATTGGTCAAAAATTTTCCATCACTCATCTGGTCATTATTTTGGCTTCCCTTTTTTTGTGCAGCAGCAAAACCGCTACCAAACTCAACACCTTTGACTGCACCAATAGACATAACGGCCATTGCAAGACGTGCATCCAATTTATAGAATACTGGATCACCCAACCCTGCAGGCAAACCAGTAACAACACACGTAACAATCCCCCCAACAGAATCATGTTCCGCTTGAGCTTGCTGTATAGCCTGTTCCATTACATGCGCCTTATCCGGGTCTGCTGCCCGCACCGGGTTTTTTTCAATAAAATTGATATCTACTTTCTCACCTTTTACACCCGCAATCTCCTCGGCATATGCTATCACTCTCACACCTTTTTCCTGTAACATTTTGAGGGCGATAGCTCCTGCAGCAACCCTTGCCACTGTTTCACGCCCTGACGACCTTCCACCACCTCGGTAATCTCTTATGCCAAATTTTTTCCAAAAAGTAAAATCAGCATGTCCCGGCCTAAATATATCTTTTATAGCACTATATGCGTCAGAATCCTGATCTTTATTATACACTATCATGCATAGTGGTGTTCCTGTTGTTTTACCTTCAAACACACCGGACACAATTTCAACACGGTCGGCTTCTTTTCGTTGTGTGCTCACTACACTTTGCCCGGGTTTACGGCGATCAAGCTGTTGCTGGATGTCGTCAGTGGATATTGGTATTCCTGGAGCCAATCCATCCACTACAGCCCCCAATGCTTTCCCGTGACTCTCACCAAAAGTTGTTACTCTGAGCACCTGCCCAAACGTGTTGGGAGCCCACATCCATTGAGAAAGCACAAAAGAAATTTGCTGTATTAAGTCTTCATGCACAGATTGTTCATTTTCTTTAGTTACAGTATAGACGATATCACTTATGTGTTCAACTGCTTCATACAGTTTCTCTACCCTCTGACTATATAAAGCATAAGCATCACTGCCCTGCAGAAATGGTGGGATTCCAGTTACCTTCATCCTTTCCCACAAAAAGTCAAGCTCTGCCTTTAATAGGATAATAATACTTTCTTTTCTTAATACAATTCTGTTCTCAGGATAAAGCATCGCACCGCCACCAGTAGTTACCACACACCAGTCATGCAATGCTGCTTTCTTTACTGCCTCTTTTTCCAGATCTCTAAAAAATGGCTCACCAAATTCTTTTGCAATTTCCCTGCAGCTTTTTTTTACAGAGTGTTTTTCTTCAAAAATAGATTCAATTATATCATCTGTTTCAAAAAAAGGTATATGTAAACGTTCAGCTATTTTTTTACCAGTAGTTGATTTTCCTACACCTTTGGGGCCGGTAATAATTATCTTCATTGTCTATATGCTTCCCTCACTAAAAAAAGTTCATATTAGTGTATCAATCACTACAGTGTACATAATCAAACAAGTCAATTAAAACTTTTTTACACTTGAATAATTATATAATCAATATCCCATAAACTAAAAAAAGTATACAGCTACCACAGCAAACATTACACTTTTCACGTAAACACATAGACAATTACATTAACTTTGATACTTAAAATATCTATGATGTCATTTAAGAATATTACACTTGACATATATATTGACTGACAATAAATCAAATCACATTTTTTTTAGATTGTTTGTATAGTAATGATATAATAATACAATAATTTTCTTGTTCTTTTAATTATATTAATTTGTATAAATTACTCAATGAATTTGCAATATTAATCTTGTTGACATAATATACATAATATTATATTATGTATTACGATATTACCAATATACACTTTTCTAAAAATAACATATTTTACTAATAATATAACAAACAAAAGGAGAATCAATTCATGGCATCACGAAACAAAGGCATTCAATTGATGATTAACAAAATTGAAAAAGCTCCTGATATTCCAAGCATGGTGGTTTCTCAAATAATAGAACTTATTTCTTCAGGTGTACTTAAACCCGGCGATAGACTCCCTTCAGAACTTGAAATGACACGCCGATTTGGCATAAGCCGTATATCCTTACGGGAAGCGATGAAATTACTGGAAGCTAAAGGTTACATTGAATCTCAGGGAAGAAAAGGGAAATACGTAAAATCAGTAGTTGATGATGCAATTAAAACTCCTATAGAAGGCTTAATTCAAATTGATCATAAAAAAATATGGGAGTTACTGGAAGTACGTCGCATAATTGATGCTGAAGCTGCAGCGCTGGCAGCACTACGAGCAAATGAGGAGCAGCGGCGAAAGCTCAATTCATTCAGGACGCAGATTGAACTTATGGGTGTTGAAAACCTTATACAAAAACGCGAAGGCGGTAAATTCTATGCTCAATTTTATAATCATCTGTACGAAGCAACAAATAATACTATCTTTGCTCACATCCTCAATGCAATTTCAACAATACTACGCGGTGTACTTCCTTACAGCCGTGAAAAATTAGCCAGAGTAAAAAACACATCACAAGATATCTATGAACACCATATTAAGATTCTTGATGCGATAAATTCACATAAACCCGATCTTGCACGTGAAGCTGTGGTTGAACACATTGATTATTTAGAAAGAACACTAAAAAAGATACTTAAATAGTATTTTCGTATTTTCTTATAATCACCTTGGGGAGCTTTAGAATGTTCCCCAAGGTAATTAAATATTTTCTTCGTCACTTCATTATTACTCTACTATACTATCCTCTTTGAAAACACTATACATTTTTGGATTGAAGTCATGCAAATTTATTTCATAATTTATTTATTGACTCAAGTTAAATTTTTTGTTATTATTTTACAATAATTTTCATAATAATGGTGTGTGTATGGAATTGACATTTAATTTACCGGGACTTGAAACAATTGAACAACGAACTGTCCCCTTGGACAGTTCATTTGTGTATGATGTTTTAATTGTTGGTGGTGGTCCAGCAGCACTCACCGCAGCAGTCTATTGTATGCGTAAAGGAATTAAGACAGGTCTTATTACCCTTGATGTAGGGGGTCAGGTTGCCGAAACCTCAACAGTTGAAAATTATATGGGATACAGACATATAGAGGGCATATCTTTAGTGCAGCGTTTTAAAGAGCAGGTTGAACAATTTGAAATAGGCTTCCTTCAAGGGTATAAAGCAACAAAAGTAATTGATGGTAACATTAAAAAAGTAGAATGTGAGGACGGGAATACCTATCAGGCTAAATCAATCATTATAACTACAGGAAAACGATGGCGCAGGCTTAACGTACCCGGCGAAGCTGAACTTACCGGAAAAGGGGTTGCTTACTGCGCTATCTGTGATGCACCTCTTTTCAAAAACAAAGATGTTATCGTGGTAGGCGGAGGCAATTCAGCAGTAGAAGCCGCCATTGACCTTGCAAAATTAGCTAACTCTGTTACTGTGATTCAACTATTACCAACATTAACTGCTGACAGAGTACTTATTGATGAATTATCAAAATTTACTAATGTTTCGATTCTATTTGAACACGAAATAAAAGCAATACATGGAACCAATGCAGTTGAATCAGTTTCGGTACATGATAAAAAGAATAAAAAGGACCATACTCTTGTAGTTCAGGGTATCTTTATTGAAATTGGACTTGTTCCTAATAGTGAGCTTGTAAAGAATGTAGTTGCATTGAATGAATATGGTGAGATAATTATTGATTGCAGCTGCAGAACATCACGACCGGGCATCTTTGCAGCAGGCGATGTAACATCCGTCCCTTATAAACAGATAATCATTGCAGCAGGGGAAGGTGCCAAAGCAGCTTTGTCAGCCTGCGATTATGTCTTAACCAATAAATAAAATTTATGCAGGAGGTACATAATGCCACTTTTTGACGACAAAGTAAAATCACAATTATCCCAGTTACTATCTAAAATAAAAGATCCAATCGTAATAAATTTTTTTACTCAGGAAATTGAATGCCCAACATGTCAAACTACTCATCAATTTGTTGAAGAGATAGCCAGCCTCAATAACAAGATTTCGCTTAGAGTGTTTGATCTGGTAAAAAATTCTGATGTTGCCAAAGAATATGGCATCGATAAAATTCCAGCTATTGTGGTAACCGACTCACAAAATACCATCAAAGGAGTACGTTTCTTTGGGATACCTGCTGGATATGAAATTAATTCATTTATTGCTGCCTGTATTGAAGTTTCAGGGGTTAAAGAAACATTGCCCGAAGCAATTCTTTCAAGAATAAAAAAAATATCAAAACCTATTCATATTCAGGTATTTGTCACCCTCACCTGACCATACTGTCCGGGTGCAGTTGCATCCGCTCATAAGCTAGCAATAGAAAATCCAAATATTAAAGCTGACATGATAGAAAGCACTACCTTTACACCACTTGCGGTAAAGCACAATGTTTCTTCAGTACCCAAAGTAGTGATAAATGATATCTATGAGTTTGTTGGGGCTCAGCCAATCAATGTATTTTTAGATATGATAGAGAAGGTATAAAAATGTAATTTGCCGCGAGAGGGATTCGAACCCTCACAGGCGTACGCCCACCAGACCCTGAACCTGGCGCGTCTACCAATTCCGCCATCGCGGCATGTTTATTGTATTGATTTTATCACATTACATATTTGTCAAATAAAAATTTTTAATTAAAATTCTTACGGACTTTTTAAGCAATTAGAATTTATCCATTTCTTGCATAAAAAAATCATACCCTTTCAAGTGAAATCAAATCTTCATAGGTTTCCCTTTTACGGATAAGCCTGTATGTGTTTCCTTCTACCAGTACTTCAGCAGGTAAAGGATGCGAATTATACCGCGATGCCATTGACATACCATAGGCCCCTGCGGACAATATGGCCAAATAATCACCCTGCATTGTATACGAAATTTCTCTATCTTTAGCAAAAAAATCACCTGATTCACAAATTGGCCCTACAACATCAACTACCTCGCTGCCTTCCCTCAAGGTCAGGTTTGCAATATGTTGATATGCCTGATATAGCGTTGGCCTTATTAAATGATGCATCCCCGAATCAACAATGACAAATGTTTTTGTATCCGCTTTCTTTTTGTACTGCACCTGAGTAATTAGTGCACCACTGTTACCCGAAATATACCTTCCTGGCTCAATTATCAAAAAAACATTTTTATTGCTAATGGTCTTTTGAATAATTTGAGACCATTTGTCTATATCAAGTGGAGTTTCATCTTTATACTGTATCCCAAAACCGCCGCCTAAATTCAATGTAGTGCACTCCCCCACACCCATTGCATTGATTTTGCCCATGATTTCCACAGCTTTCTTACATGCTTGTTCAAAGGGTGCAACGTCAGTAATCTGAGAACCGATATGAACATGAAGTCCTGCTAATTTCACATGTTTTAGATTCTTCAAACTATCTACAATACCCTGGAGATTCTGTATAGATATACCAAATTTATTTTCCTTTTTACCGGTGGTAATATAATGATGTGTATTTGCCTCAACATCAGGATTTACCCTTATAGCAATATTAGCTATTTTCCCCATTTGTTTGGCTATTGTATTAATTCTTTCAATCTCTGGCAGCGATTCACAATTGAACATGCTAATTCCTGATGTAAGAGCAAGTTCAATCTCGGGCTGGGTTTTCCCTACACCTGCATACACAATCTTTCCAGGATCAACGCCCGCGGCGATAGCTCTGTATATTTCCCCACCGGACACCACATCCATACCACATCCTAAAGCGTGCATCATCCGTAAAATATTAATATTTGAATTTGATTTCACTGAATAGCAAATCAGATGTCTGTACCCGGATAATGCGTTGTCTAATTGCATAAATTTATCTTTAAAGCATTGTGAAGAATACACATACACTGGAGTCCCATATTCTTGTGCGATAGTTGAAAGCGGGACTTCTTCGCAATATAGCATTCCGTTACGATAGGTAAAATATTCCTTGTATGTATTCATGGCTTATATTTCTCAATTGACTCAATGGTATACTGTTTGATCTGATCATTTTTTCTAATTTCCACCACATCACCTATTTTCTTACCCAGAAGCGCCTGCGCAATAGGTGAACGATACGATAATATACGTTTTTCAAAATCGGCATCCCATGGTCCAAGTATTGTAAATGTTTCTTTTTCACCATCCCCACTTATTGTCACCACAGTACCAATATTCACCTTATCTGTTGTTATGGTACTTAAATCTAATATCTGAGCCTTTTTGATTTCGCTTTCCAGTTTATTAATGTCACGCTTTAGTATTGACTGTTTCTCTAGCAAGGCATTGTATTCAACGTTTTCACGCACATCGCCAGTTGCATCAGAAACTTTTGCCAATTCCTTAGAAATAGTAGCTAATTCAACATTAACAAGCCTGTTGAGCTCTTCCTGCTTGCGGGTATACCCTTCCTGTGTTGTTATAAGAACTTCAGCATCAATCTTCCACTCTTCTTCTGCAATTTTCTGTAATGGTTTAAAATCTTGATATCGGGATTTAATTATTTCTAAAAATTTCTCCCTCATTGACTCCTCAATATACGGGATACCGCTGAAAATATCATACACCTTTCCTAAAAACTGTATATCAAAAGTATTAACTATGTCTTTTAATACTGCTGCATCGTTATCAAATATTATATCAAGCGCAAGGTTTTTAAGCTTATTCCCCTTTTGTTCAATTTTCTTAAGTTCATTCATCAACCTGAATAACGTAAGGACCAGCTGTTCACGGGAATAATCAAGCCAATCATAATCCCATGTTTTTGATAAAAGATTTTTTGCAACCCATAAGAATATTTCAGGAAATTCCTTGGCACCAATGAGTGCCTGTTCAACAAATCTGTTAATAATTGTATATTCATGTGAGCGTATTAGAATATTAACAATATATTTATGAATTCTCACGGGTGTTTCAAAAAGAATCTGCGAAAAAATATCAGCCCAGTCTTCTCTAGCTTCTTTGATAAGATTAATTAAATCCTTTTTATAATCATATGAACCTATCTTTCGTGATATTGAGGGTAAGTCCTGCGATTCTTTCACTATAGCAAGTATATTCCTATAGGCCTGATCAAGTTTCAGCTTTTTAGCATCTATAAACTTGCTCAACCCATTTAAAATAAAATATGATAAAATCTTTCTGGTAATCGAATCACCTTTTAATTCACTGGAAAAATAATCTACAAAGAATTGAGCAACTGCTGCGCCTTCACTAGCATCTATATTGTTTACAAACTCAATTGCAACATCAAGCTTTTCAGTAAATGAGTCAGTTTTAAGGAAATTATCAAGAAGCTCATCAGCAAAAGTAAGGGGTTTATCACGCATTATGATGACATCTTTCTTATCAGGTGAAATTCCAAACAAAGGTGATTTTTTTATCTCTGTTCTTTTATTGCTCCACCATTTTGCCCATGCTTTTTCACTAACAAAATCCGGTATTAGTTCTTTCTTTATATCTGTTAAAGAAATACTCCCATTGTACGAACGAATTAGTATCTCAAAAAATTGCAGGAAGTCTTCCTCAAAAAGTTTTTTAAGGCCCTCATAGTCCTCGTATTTTAACACCTGGATATGATCATCTTTAAGTGGTGTCAAAGCCTGTAATGCCATCTGTACAGACATTTGATGCCCTGGCTTGTCTTTAAAATCGATAATGATATGGTTAGGAGTAATATCTACTATTCTACCCACACCCCAGCTTCTATGACGTACATAATGGCCTTTGTCAAAAATAATACTGTTTTCAAAATCCTGTATTGCATGTTTTACCGGGTATTTAAAGTTATTAAGCTTTGATAACTTTAAAAATAGCTGGAACTGCGAATGTGATCCGTATTTCTTCTCATATAATTTCACCAGTTCCCTGCGAGCAGCAGTATCATTGGGCGTATATTCTAATATCTTTTTTAACAGCTGTATTGACTGATCAGGATGTTCCTCATCTTTATATTTATGCAACAGCACTTTTAACAATGAAGCTGTCAATTCATATTGGCGCGCTTCAATTAGCATCCTCTCAATTCTTTCAAAAAACTGTATATCCTCCCACGACACCTGCACAAGTTTATTCCAAAGATCAGTTATTTCATCATATAACCCGTTTTTAATATGTCCTTCAATAGAAAGTTTCATATACTGAATACTTTTCTGTTTATCCTCATCAATGAGCGCTACAGCTAATTTTTTTGCAACCTCAGCATCAAATCTGTCAATTTTAAGAAGGTTTTCCCACACCGGTATAGCCTCTTTACTTCTCCCAAGGCGTTCCAAACTCGTTGCAAGTGCTTTTAAAGCAAAGCTGCTTTCTCCATATTCTAATACTTTTTCCGATAAAAGCTCTACAATAACCCATTTATGATATTTTTGATACATATCAATGAGTCTGCGCATTTCCATTTTATCATCGATAATATCCAGATGATAGCCTGTTAACCCAATAAGATACGATGCAACTATTGAATCAGGATGACTTTGTATATGCTCTTTACATATATCTCTAACTTCTTTTACAATACCTGCTGCTACAACCGAATTGAAAAGATCATCAAGAATCCTGAACCGGGATATTCCTACATCCTTTGGATCCAATCTCCCCCACATTTCTTCTTTAAACATGGAATGTACACGTTCAATTAATTTATCCTTTTCCATACATGCTCCTCTTAAATAAACATATAATGATATACGTTGTCATATCATATATAATAATAATTGTCCATATATATATCAGTCTTTTAAAACTACTAAATACTACTTCACCCCTCAATGTATATATATATTAAAAAATTAGCCACACAGTTATAAAATTTAAGGAAGGAATTAGTACTTTACCTGGCAATAGGTATACTCTACATTCCTTATGCCAAAAAAGCAAGAACTTTTATAGCAAATCTCATATTTTGCCAATATATAAACACCACGGTAATCCGTGGTGTTTATATATAACATACAATATCTTTAATCAATAATCTATTTTTGCAGGCTTATTTTGTCCCTCCACCTTGTTCCATTAGTTGATGAAGATTCTGACCATCAAAATTAACTTCAAATGTATCAGTGAGAACTTTCAACTGATCAAAAAAGAGGTATACATCCTCATTACCAGCTTCAGGTTTTGCTCTTATCACAAAGCGCACAATTTTTGTTACTCGTGTTTGTGGATATGAATTAGTTTCCTGAGGAACGTATTCAGGTATATATGCCTTCATTGGTCGCCACCCAACAAAATTGAGCGAACCCATCTTCAATATATGCACATCGCCTTTATAGTCTTTTATCCAAACTTCCAGGTCATAATTGTTGCCTCTGCCATGAACCCATACAGAAACAGCCTTTGCTCTTCCAGGAAGCTGTATTGCACGTTCTTGAACTTCCTGACCAGCACGTGAATCGTATGTCATCACTTTTTTTGTTGGATCATCCCATCTCACTTCAAGAGGTGGTAGTAAGTGAACACTATTAAACCCCGGGTATTTGAATTTAAAATGTATACCAAGACATTTCTTTTTATCCAATCCTTTGTTAAGCGGGCTCCACTTTTCAGGTATAAGGTCAGCCGGGCCACCATCAACATATTTTAATTCCAATACTGGTACGGGGTCCTTTTTGGGATCTTGATGTTTTTTTGGAACTGTTTCCACAACCCAGTCAGCCTGTGTTTCAAAATCTTCTACAACAAGTGCATTATACTGCTCAGCGCTTATGTCAGGCTGTACATTGGTTACTATCCTGGATTGTGCTTTTTCAGGGAAAACCCCTACAAACACCATCCCAATAATCACAACACATACTGCAATAAATCGTGTATATTTCATATTAATGCCTCCGAGGTCTCATATTTGGTCATCATACTCAATTTTACCAATTATCTCTGATGCTTGTATCACCAGTGAATTCGGACAGATCTGTAATTACTCTGAAATTATCAAGGTAGAAATAAAATGTCCCTGGAACCTCATAGATATCACTCTCAACAAAAAAGGACACAAAGTGTAAATTTTTATCCAACAATGCATATCCCGGACTTTGGGGTAGCCATCCAGGAACAACAACTGACATCTCTCTCCACCCCCAGAAATCCAGCCTTCCTATTTTTATTTTATGAATAGTCCCTTTGTAATCTCTGAGTTTTATATACAGGGTATGCCTGAACTTCCTCCCTAAAGCCCATACTTTTACTTCTTTTGCTTTTCCTCGGATAATATATTCATTAGGTGGGAATACTTCAACCCTATCATATCCACGGTCTAAATAATATGTTTTTACACCTAACACATATTTATTCTCGTGAGTAATCCCATTATCGTCAGTAATAGTATCAGGATAGTTGATTTCATTTCCACTATCATCTATTGGACGTGGTTTGCCAGGTATCTTCCTAATTTTTGTTTCACCAATAGGGCATGTTGCAACTGCACGCCAGTCCTCGCATGCTTCAAAGTCATCCATCCAATCTTCAACTAACCCTGTTTGTTGTTTTTTTGGTTGCTGCGCTTCCTGCGCCTGCACCATTATATTGCCTCCACCGACAACTAATACCAGACTACCGATGGCAAGCGACAATATAAAAGCTTTGACCTCCCTTCTCATTGTCGACTCCTTTATAAAAAAGATTATGGAACAATAAACGATATTCAACTATTAACACTATCATACCACTATGATATCATATACATAATCGGATAAAAAAGTAAAGAAATTTAGTATTAATTTGATACCATAGTGAACTTACTAAACATTTTGTGTCATCACAAATTGAATAACACCACGAAATGCCAACTAATTACTTCGATAGTATGCAATAGTATAGTAAGTATGTCAAGAAATTAATATTTATTTATTTTTTTATACATTATTTATATACAATTATTATTGATTTTTATTCATATGTTTAAGAATATTTCAGACAGTTGTATTAAAATCATTATAATATAATAGCAATCATATTACACCCAACTTTTGAATATAACCAAAAGGTTATGTATAATGCTGTATCATGGAAAAATGCTATTTCTTTGGTGTTGGTAGCGCATATTATGCTACTTCATAATTAATACCCCTGTTATGAGAGTGAGCAAAATGAATTTAATGAATCGTTTACAGCAAAAAAAAACAATGTTATCGTTTGAGGTCTTCCCACCAAAAACTAAGATTGGGGAGGAAAATTTATTCCATGAGCTATCGGTCATGGTACGCTTTAAACCTGATTTCATCTCGGTTACTTACGGTGCAGGTGGTTCAACACGGGAAAAAACATTGGAGATAGCTCTTAGCATTAAAACCACATTTGCTATTGAGCCGTTAATTCATTTTACCTGTGTTGGACAAAGCAAGCAGGATATTGCACAATATCTTAATCATGTAAAATCACTGGGATTTCACAATATATTAGCATTGCGTGGTGATCCACCGGCAGGGCAAAATCAGTTTAAGCCCCACCCTGAAGGGTTCCGGTACGCAAATGAGCTTGTGGAATTCATTCGTAGTATGGACAATTTCACCATTGGTGTTGCGGGTTACCCTGAAGGACACATAGAAGCACCTGATTTAGATACCGATATTACTAATCTGAAAAGAAAAGTTGATGCAGGGGCCAGCTTTATTATCACTCAACTTTTCTTTAACAATGATAAATTCTATACCTTCATGGATAAAACTGCAAAAGCTGGCATTACCGTTCCTATTATCC
Organism: Spirochaetota bacterium; assembly: GCA_026414805.1. NCBI lineage: Bacteria > Pseudomonadati > Spirochaetota > Spirochaetota bacterium. The sequence continues at coordinate 27,272 of JAOAIH010000006.1, forward strand.
CTGGTATCATGCCACTAACCAATATGGCACAACTTCAAAAAGTAACTGCCATGTGTAACCCTGATATTCCTGCACAATTGCTTAAGGAACTTCAAAGATGCACTTTGCCTGATGATATATGTAAAGTAGGGATAGAATTTACAATTAATCAGTGTAGACAGCTCCAATCATTTGGTGTGCCAGGTTTTCATTTTTATCCATTAAATAAATCTGCTGCTGTAGTATCAATACTAGAAGAGTTCTGGCACGGGTAATACCCATACATTAGGGAGGGAGAAATGAAAACATATCCATTTTATTTCTATACGGGCGTTGTTTTGATTCTTTTCATGCAAATCTGCTTAATACTTGATTTTAGCTCTATAACCATTTGGGCTACTCCAACTTTGTGGACAGGATTGATCCTTCTATTAGATGGTATACTTGCCAAAACTAACCGTTCATTAATCCAGAACAAAGCCTTAGCTAAATTAGCAATTATCTCAGTAGTGGCGTGGTGGATGTTTGAATGGTTTAACATATATTTTTCAAACTGGCACTATCAGGGATTAGTACAATCTCTTAGTGTACGTTACTTTGGGTATGTCTGGTCATTTGCAACAATCTTTCCTGGTGTTCTTTTAGTATATGGCATTGTACTTACAATTGTGCCAAGAATTCTGTATAAACAGTTGCATCTTACTTCTGCGTTTCTTGTTGCATCCTTCATCATTGGCTTATTGTTTCTTTTCATCCCCATACTGCCATTCTCAATGTATTATACAGGCAGGGCTGCAGATCCTGATCTTTTCATTTGGCTTAAGTGGGCAGCCAACACTTACTTCAGCGAATTTACTGCAGGGTTTATCTGGTTAGGATTCATCTTCATTCTTGAACCTGTTAACTATCTCTTAAACCGACCATCCCTATATGCTGATCTGGTACTGGGGAAATACACAAAGCTTGTAGCAGTTTTAGTTTCAGGACTTCTGTGTGGTTACTTATGGGAATTCTGGAACTGGCGAGCAGCTACTAAATGGATATATACTGTACCCATACTTCCGCACATAAAATTATTTGAAATGCCAATTTTGGGGTATATTGGTTTTGCAACATTTGCCTGGGAAATTTACGCTATTACTGCACTTATATACCCTAAAGCCTTACTGATTCTGGAACGAGAGCATTGATTAACCATGGAAGAAATTATTGTCATTGGCCATAAAAATCCTGATACCGATTCAATTTGTGCAGCATATTGTTATGCACACCTTAAAAACATCATTGACCCACATAACAGGTATATTCCCTACCGATGTGGCAACGTTAATAGGCAAACACGCTTTGTCTTTGAAGAAGCTGGCCTAAAGCCGCCAGAGATTTTGAAAGACGTGTATCCCAAAGTAGGCGATATAATGACTCGCAATGTTATTACAGCTTATCCTGAAGACCCATTATTTTCAATAATACAGCACATTGAAAAAGACAGAATACGCATAATTCCTATAGTTGATGGCGATAGTTACTATAAAGGGATCGTAAGTTTTGCTGAGCTTGCAGAATTTTATTTTTCTACTACATCCACTGCACATCCCGTGTATTACTTTAAGCCTGATAATTTCATTACAACCATTCCAGGTCACTTTATTAAAAGAGGTCAACCAGAGGAGTTTGAAGGCCATATCGTCATTGGTGCAATGGATTCAGCACAATCGCTCAATGTTTTAAAAAACGTTACTCCTGAAAAAACAGTACTTATTGTTGGCAACCGCAAAAAAATAATTGAATTTGCAATCCAGCATAATTTTGCTGCAATTATTGTAACAGGCACCCAGGATTTTAATTATAACACAAGTACCTATTTGGGCTGGGTGTACCTATCAAAGTTAGATACATTCAATACATTGCGCCTGCTTACTCTGAGTATGCCATGTCACTATATCATGAGGCAAGCGGATAGTATTTCGCCGCAAAATACGGTTCAGCAAGCACGGGAACAATTACTAAAGAGCGAATACCGTGGACTGCCAGTATGTGACAATGGTAAGCTCACTGGTATAATCACCCGTTCAGATCTTATTAAGCACTATGCCAAGAAAATGATACTTGTTGACCACAATGAACTATCGCAGGCAGTTGAAGGTGCCCAAACGGCTCATATCATAGAAATTATTGACCATCACCGGTTAGGTGCAATTAAAACAACAATGCCCATATTTGTTTATTCCAAACCAGTAGGCAGTACCTGCACGCTTATCTATGAGTTGTATAAACACAATGGGGTTCAACCCCACCCCTCAATTGCACTTCTTCTGTGCAGCGGGATATTATCAGATACTGCAATGCTGTTATCTCCTACAAGCACCGAGATTGATAGAAAAGCACTGGAAGAATTATCGGCAATTGCAGGTATACAGTATCAGGAATACGGGAAGAAACTGCTTTCATCAACTGAAAGTCTTAAAACCATGGACCCAATGTATGTAGTAAGCAATGATTGCAAAATCTATCAGGAATATGGCATCTCAGTTGCCATCTCGCAGGTTGAAGTTATTACACTTGATGATGTTGAAAGCGTTAAGGACGCACTTCTTTCTGCATTGTCAGAATTTGCCAAAAGCAAAAATGTACATTGGGCATTATTACTGGTAACTGATATTACCACACAGAATAGTATACTCTTCTCCACTGATTTCAAAGGCCAACAAAATCTTAGTTATTCTGAAATTGCACCAAACATGTACAGCCTGCCAGGTATACTTTCTCGCAAAAAACAGCTGCTACCAGAAATACTGCGCATTTTAGAAGAGCTATCGCACAAATAAAAATACCCGCCACATGGGGCGGGTATATGTAATTGGGCGGGTATTCCCTGCTACATTGCGCGTGTTTATATTAAGTTCCTAAAAGCTGTAAGATTGTCCGTGGACGTAAATTTGCCTGAGCCAGCATCGCAGTACCACTCTGCACAAGGATCTGATCCTTGGTTAAGTCTACCATTGTTTCAGCCATATCAGCATCTCGTATACGGCTTTCAGATGCCTGAATGTTTTCATAGGCATTCATTAAGCCTTTTGCAGCATGCTCCAACCTGTTGTAGTATGCACCAAGGTCAGCACGCTGTTTGGCTATTTTCTGCAAAGCTTCGTCTATTATACCAATAGTTCTGTTGGCACCTTCTGCAGTTGAAAGATTTGCCAAAAACTTTCCGGTTTTTTCCCGCAGATTCAAGCCCAATGAAGTCATGGTTCCAATATATACTCGCTCTCTCTGATGCATATTTGCACCCATATGGAACCACATACTTGCTTTTGGATTGGTTCTCGAGAAATCACCAAGCAAGAGCTTAAATTTGTTGAATTCTGCCTGAGATGCAATTCGATCAATTTCATCTACCAGAGCAGACACTGTCTACCTGTATGAGCTGTCTGTCCTCAAGAGTATAAATACCATTTGAAGACTGTACTGCAAGAACCCTGATTCGTTGCAGTATTGATGCAGTCTGATTCAAATACCCTTCAGCAGTCTGCACAAATGACATACCATCTTCAGTATTTCGTTCAGCCTGCCGCAACCCTTGAATCTGAGTCCTCATTTTTTCTGAAACAGCTAAACCGGAAGCATCATCCCCTGCTCGGTTTATTCGCATGCCAGAGGATAGCCTCTCCATTGACTTGTCAACATCCCAGTGCTTGAATTTAAGCACTTTGTTAGAGTTGATGGCTGTTAAATTGTGGTTAATAATCATACACACACTCCTTTGTGTTAAGTTGTCCCTGATCTCCCTATCAGGGCTTTAAACCGGGTTGGTGATCTTCAAAAAGGGAATACCCTTTTGTATTTCACTACAACCCCTTGTTCCTCATTTATAGTGGTATTAAATACATTATACCATGAAGAACATGGCGTTGTAGCTACTCATTGTACAGTTTTCAAAGAACCTTACAGCTTATTGTGATGTTCGGTACTATTATTTATATTATTAAAGTTAAATAAAGTTATTTATTTTTGATTATAGGTAATTATTATAAAATATGCAATAGTATCATATATTTTTATCTATTTTTTGATTTTTTATGCATATTTACCCTTAATCTCCATTTCGGATTATAAAATTTTTGCTTTAGAATTTTTTTTAAAATTTTTTTCTCTCTTTTGCTTTGTTATTCTAATTAAATTCATTTGCATAAACGTGTTTCTTAATGGAGGAGTAATGTTCTATTATATATAGTGCTATATATAAATAAAGTGCGATAGCAAATTACAAAAAAAAGAATAAACTTGACAATAATTAGTCGAATATTAGAATAGACAGGTTGTTTGTTTTTCATTTTTATATGCTGTAAAATTACGCCACTATATTACAAAAAAGGACATAATACACAGGTTTTAATGATCTATGGGATTGAATCCATTTAAAGAATCAAACATAAGCGACCTCCAGAAACAAATTCAAGAACTGATTTCCCAAAAGTGGGGTCATATTCGGCACAAGATTTCAACTCAGTGGGAATATATTAAAAAAAGAGGCAATGAGCGTTTAACCATAATGATAATCCCACATTCAGAAAAAAAGATTGTTAACCTGCATGTAACTCTTTTTACACTTACTGGTATTATTGCCTCATTAATACTTATCCTTACATTAACATCTATTTTTATCATTAATCATACATCAACTATTAAAGAGGTATCACGTCTTAAGATGTATGGTTCTAATTCTAAAATTCAGATTGCAAAATATAAAGAGGAAATTAATAAGTTATACGATATATTTCAGCGTTTAAAACCGGAATTATCATACCTTTATTCATTAACACCTGGCAACAGGGCAGATACGCTCTGGGCAAAAGGCGGTGTATCCGAAAATATAGACGTTGAACAGGAACAGTCTTCACCCCCCATTGAAATCCTCAACATCGAGGAGATGGTCCAGGATCTTGAAACAGCAAAAGATGTGCTCAAAGATATTAAAAAATTTATGCGGGAGCGGCGTAAAGTTATCGAAAATACCCCTTCAATGTGGCCAGTTGATGGGTTTGTGATTGCCCGCTATGGTGTTCGAACATCCCCCTATACATTCCAAAAAGAATTTCATGAGGGCGTTGACATTGCGTCATTTCCCGGTGCCCCTATAAAAGTTACCGCACCCGGTGTTGTGGAATCAGTACGATGGGATAGTCAACTTGGATTAACAGTTTCTGTAAAACATAAGTATGGATTTGTAACTGCATATTCCCATTGTCAGCGCGTTACTGTTGAAGAAGGGCAGAAAGTAACCAAAGGTGAAGTTATAGGTTATGTTGGCAAAACTGGCAATGCAACCCGCCATATATGTTTTTATCAGATTAAAATTGGAACAGAATTTGTAGATCCGCTGCCATATCTAAACAAAGTTGTGAACCAATAAATTTTATTCTTCTTCGCTTCGCTTGCTGACTAGCAATTCATCAGGGATTTCTTCTATCCTTTCGCCTATCTGTACTGCAATCCTATTCCCAATAACGCCCGGCCGACATTTGTATTTTTTTCTCCCACCAATTTTTACTATCATATCCGAATTTATTTTTGTATTGGGGAGCTTAATTACATCTCCTACCTGTACCGCAAGCAATTCCTCCATGGTTATTTCAACTTCACCAACTTCAACAACTATTGGCAATTCTACAGATTCAAGTCGGCTCTGGATAATTGCAGCATTCTCATCAGTTGCCCCTTTACGGATACTTGAATACCAGTACTGAGCAGAAAGCTTTGAAATAACCGGCTCAATAGTAATGTACGGGATACAAAGATTCATCATTCCTTCAACTTCACCCACCTTTGTTTCAAGCGTCACAAGCACCACCATGTCGTTGGGTGGCACTATCTGAGCAAACTGGGGGTTTGTTTCAATATTCCCAAGACGTGGTCGTAAATCTATTACGTTTGACCACGCTTCACGAAGGTTACCAAGTATTCGTACTATTATGCCTTCCATAACCGAAAGCTCAATATCAGTCAGTTCACGGCTTATCTTGGTGGATTCTCCGGTTCCGCCAAAAAGCTTATCAATTATAGTGAAGGTAATTGAAGGATCTATCTCCAGGACAGCAGAACCTTTCAAGGGGTCCATATTAATAACAGCAAGTGTAGTTGGGTTAGGAATTGAACGTATGAATTCTTCATATGTCAGCTGATCAACTGATGCCACATGTACACTGACCAGTGCCCGTAATTGCGCTGAAAGTGCTGTGGTGGTTAAACGTGCAAATGTTTCATGCATCATCTGCAGCGTACGTATCTGGTCTTTGGAGAACTTATCTGGACGTCTGAAATCATAGATTTTGACCTTCCGCTGCTCTTTTACAGCAGTGTAGTCTGTTGTATCGGCCTCCCCAGTTGATATGGCAGTTAACAGGGCATCGATTTCATCCTGTGAAAGTATCTCTGTCATAGATTATTCCTTAACTATTGATGCATCTAAATTAACTATCACCCATAAATCCTTGTACGGTTCTAAGGTATACCTGTATTTCATTGTTGCAGGGAACCGCGGCCCCCATCGTTTCACCTTCACATCAACATAAGCAACATTTGTTTGGGGTATTATCTGCTCACCAATTATAGAAAAGTCAATCAAATAATCAGGACGTTCCTTTGTAATAAAATTAATAAAATCCTGCTGAACAATCAAGCGTTCGTAATCATTTGTTGTGGAATACCGTTTTGCAAATTCAGAATATGCATATATATATTTTTCTATATTGATGTATTTGACCACATTATCCCATTGTTTGTTCTTTTCCGCCATCAGTGCCAGCATTACCACCTCTGAAGGAGTTACTTTACGTTCATGCTTTACAATACCAGTACGCATGGCAAATTCAGGTACTGGTACTACTTTAATACATACTTCATTTGCTGACTTTATTACATATTCATCCTTTGCATCAGGGTAAAAATATACTTTTATCCTGTATTTTTCGTTTTTATTTAACGAATAAAAATTATTACAATATGCGGTATACACAAATTTTTCATCGGGCTGTAGCGTTATTGTGCGCCCCTGCTCATTAGTAAGTATCTGTGCAGTTGGTATATTCTTTAATCTATATTCAACTTTTATTGGGGCTTCTTTGCCATCCATTGAATAAACAACTGGCTGAAATGTTGTATAAGGAATATCATATACCCTAAATTCAACAGGCACACCTGCTGTGTTATGAACTACGCAGTATACGATTATATCATCATTTTCATCGTAGGATGTTTTTGGGCTTACCAGAGTTACTTTCAGGTACTGGCTTCCTTCAGGGAATATTGCAGTAGCGAGCAATATAAAAAAAACTGTCAATAGTATTTTTTTCATATTTTCAATTATCGTATAACGAGTAGATTTTCTTACTCATTTTATCGACTAATAGGCTTTTATTTGTTACCAAAATATATGTTTGGCTAATGCTTTTTGCATTATGGGAAGAAGTTTTGCTTTTGGGGTGCGATCAAAAGAAAATACGCCATTAGTTTCCTGAAAAGTATCGGTAAACTGTGTATAGCAAAATCCCTGAATCTGGGGAAATTTTGCTAACACTGCGCAATGTTTTTGAAAACTCTCTTCCAGAGTTTTAGCCTGGGATTGGTACATGCCAAACCCAAATCCACCCATTTCACTTATTAAAAGGGGTGCTCTGGTATCGCCATATCCTTTTAGATACGGTGTTTGGACATTTTCCTTACCCATAATCATAGAAATAAAATTTGCCCACAGTGGCGCCTCACGAACTCCTGCTACAAGCCTGCGATAGAATTCCTCAATATCATCAAATCGCTGTAAATAGTGATGGATATCAGCAATATCGCTTTTTACATGATGAAAACCACTGTTATCTATTACCAGATATCCTGGAAATTCAGATTTTACCGTTTGATACATATCTATGAGTTTTTCCCGCACTTTTCTTGAAAAAAACATTGAATAAAGACCCCAGCTTTCATTGTACAGTACAAGCGTAATAATTGAAGGGTGCATGCAATCGCGCTTCATAACTTCCTTACATTGTGCATATAGCTTTTTCATATTTTTTTGTAACGGGAGATAGTAACTGGGCATTTCCTCCCATACTAAAAATCCCAACACATCAGCCCAATATAAAAATCGTGGATCCTCTATCTTTTGGTGCATACGGCATCCGTTAAATCCCATCGATTTCATATTTTCAATATCAGTCTTATACATTGAGTTATCGGCAGGACGATACAACCCAATAGGATAATACCCCTGATTCAGCACAAGCCTTTGATACAGATTTTTTTTATTCAACATGATAGCACCATTATTAATCTCAATATCCCTTCTGCCAAAATAGCTATAGATGCAATCAACCTCTTTTGTTCCTTTTTTCAGGATCACCTGAATTGGATGAAGTGCTGGATACTGAGGGCTCCAAGCTGAAAATAGCTGATCAGGCAACTCAAACGTAACCTCACCTTTTTTAAAAATATCAAACACTACAATGTCCTTGAACACCTTGATAGGCGTTTTTAATGCACTTTTTTTCCCATACACCTGAGATGCATATAGTAATAGTTCTATTCTGAAATCATTCACTGTATTTTCACTGCTTACCACATTTATAACAAAGCGTACGCTATTTCCTGATCTATAGGATATCACTGAACTAATAAAAGATGTCCCGGTTTTTTCAACCCACACATCCTGCCATATACCGGTTATATTGGTATACCATACCATAAATGGTTTTTTTAAAAATGTTTGTTTCCCTCGTACCTGTGATAGCGAAAGGCTATCTTCCACCAGAACTGCTAAATAGTTAATTTCTTCAAAATTTGTAAAAAACGAAAATGGAGTATACCCGCCTTCATGTGAACCCAAAAGCTTGCCATTGAGCCACACTGTAGCTCTATAATCACATGCGCCAAAATGCAGTAATCCGCTTTTAATATCATCAATGGAAAATGAACAAAAATACCAGTATCGCTTATGAAATATTACATCCTCAGGTTTTATGTGGCTTTGAGCATGAAATTCCTTATTTATTTCTGCTTCTAAGGGAAATGGAACTATTACTGGATATGATTCAAATTCATCGATGTTATACCATTGATGCACAATTTTTTGAACATTTGTCTTTGAATACCATTGCAATAATTTTCCCTTATTTTTTTTATCAGGCACAACTACCCATGTACCATTAAGGCTATATGTAGGAATTCGTATATAATCTGGCCTTGGAAAATGGTGACGCTCTTCAATGTTGTGTGGATTTTTCAATTTTAACCTAACGGGAATCATAGCATTAAATCCTCTCTAATGTTGTTAATATCTTTTGTGCTGCACGTATGCCATCCACTGCCGAACTTACAATTCCACCTGCATATCCTGCACCCTCGCCAACAGGATACAACCCCTTGCAGTTAATCGATTGAAAATTTTCATCGCGCACAATTCGCACCGGCGAAGATGTTCTGGTTTCAACGCCCACCACAATGCCTTCCTGAGTCAAAAACCCTTTCATTTTTGAATCAAAATGTGCGATAGCTCTTTTCAACGGTTCCCTTATTATATCGGGAAGAATTTCATTCAAATTATGCGGAATTACTTTTGGTTTATACGTACATACAGGCAATGAAGAATCAACTGAATTTTTCAAAAATGACGTTATGCGCTGTGCTGGAGCTACAAATCCACCACCACCTGCTCTATATGCTTTTTCTTCCAGTGCAATTTGAAAATGAATGCCATCCAGAACATCATTAAAGTCATCTGCGGAAAGTGTTACTACCAAAGCTGCATTTGAGTAAGCACCATCTCGTTTTGAATAACTCATCCCATTTATACACAACCTGTCATTTTGGGATGAAGAATTAATAATATACCCACCAGGGCACATACAAAATGAATATACCCCTCTACCTGAACTATCTTTATACGTGAGACGGTATTCAGCGCCATATAATCCATATCTGTCTTTATCTTTGCCATATTGAATCTCATCAATAAGTTCTCGTGGATGCTCCACTCGTACACCTGCTGCAAAACCTTTTTTTTGCAATGCAATGCCTTTTTTTTGCAGCAACTGGTATATATCACGAGCAGAATGCCCTGTAGCAAGGACCAGTATATCAGTAACTATCTCCTCATTATTATTTATGATGCACCTTTCCAAAGCGCCATTATTCACCGCAATATCTGTTAGTTTTTTCTTAAATTGTATTGTACAGTTTTTGTGTAAAAGATAATTCCTAATATTTTCGATTATCCCAACAAGCTTGTCTGTGCCAATATGCGGTTTTGCTTCATATATAATTGATGAAGGAGCACCAAATTGAATAAGAAAGTCATAAAAAAGTTTTATCTCTTTTTTATCTATCCGTGTTGTCAGTTTCCCATCAGAATATGTGCCCGCACCACCTTCACCAAACACAACATTGCTTTCGGTATTAAGAATCCCCTGCTCATTTAAAATTGCAACATCCCTGTGTCTTTGGGACAGGCTTTGACCTCTTTCATATATATCTGCTGCTACTCCTGATGTGGCAAGAGTTAAAGCGCAGAACAATCCCGCTGGTCCACAACCAATTATTGGCACTCGTTTGTCTGTTTTCACTGTTGGTATAATGACAGGTTCTTCTTCACTGTAGGGCAATGCCCTGCCAGTTGACACAAGCTCTGTTGCTATATGGCCGGGAATATCCACACAACAGCGATAATGATATAAAACTCTTTTACGCGCATCAAGTGATTTTTTCAGTATAGAATAATCTGTAATGGTACAGCCACAAATTCGCGACAGTTCAATTGAAATCGTTTCTTCCTTAAAATCTGGTGTAACTGAAAAATCTATTATCACTTTCATAACAGCCACTTTATGTCACTATCTTTAAGATTTTTTAAGCTTGTGCCCTTTTTATTGTTGCTAAACTTCATATCGTTTCATTTATTTATATATCAATTAACTACATATCCCATAAAAAAAGATAGACATTTTACAAAATTATTTTCTAATAGTAAATATTAATTTCATAATATCTTTGGCATTACAATCTACGTATGCTCCATAAATGGGGATGTATAAAATTAGTATGTTAAATATACGGTGAAAGTACGTGTTACAAAACGATATTGAAAAATTCAGCGCTATTAATAAAAGAATAAATTCAAACCTTAAGCTTTCAGATTTATTGATGGTTATTCTTGATATAACCAAAGACATGTTGCAAACAGAAGGCTGTTCAATCCTCCTTACCGATCCAATCACTGAAGATTTGTATTTTTACATTGTAAGAGGAGGGAGTGACTCTCTTATAAAAGGGGAGATAGTTCCTAAAGGCAAAGGCATTGCTGGACATGTAGCACTCACCGGGACCCCTTGTATAGTCAATGATCCTCAAAACGATGACAGGTTTTATAAGGAAATTGACAATAAAGCACATTTTCATACGCGCAATATTATTTGTGCCCCCATGGTACTGGTTGACAGACTTGTTGGTGTTATAGAAGCAGTCAACACAATAGGCAGGGATTCTTTCACTCCGGATGATCTCAAAGTATTAATGTATATAGCTGATTCAGCTGCTATCGCAATTACGCACCGACAGCTCTATCAGGATCTGTCAACACGCTTGAAAGAGCTTGAAATAATGTATGAGATATCTCAGGCTATTGCACATTCCAGCCATTCAGAAAATATTTTTTCAAAGATAATACAGCCTCTTGCCTCCTCAGTGGGTGTTAAGCGAGCATCCATATTATTGTACAATACATCAACCGATAAGTTTTCTATTGCTTCATCTTACAATCTTCCTGAATCTATAAGTTCACCATTGACAAAAGATCAAGCACCTATAGCCTATCACGTTTTNTCCAGTGGAGATCCACTATTAGTGAATAATATTATTGCCGATCCATCACTTGCTTCTTTTGCAAAAATTCATGAATACATCACACCTTCTTTTATTTCCATTCCTTTACGTTATAAAAATACTATTATTGGCGTTTTAAATCTTGCTGACAAATTAGATAAAACAAGTTTTGACGCTTATGATTTGAGAGTAGCAACTACCATAGCTAATCAGATAGTTGAAGCATATCAGAATTCATTGTACCTACAACAAACAGAAGAACAACGCAGGCTTGCGCAAGAAATTGATATTGCATCAGAAATACAAAAAAGAATTCTTCCAAAAATTCCACAGTCAATTAATAATCACCGTCTTGCAGCTTTTAATAAATCCGCAAAAGAGGTAGGAGGTGATTTTTATGACCTCTTCCAATTTGACAATGAAAAATTTGGTTTACTAATTGCCGATATATCCGGCAAAGGAATACCAGCAGCACTGTTTATGGGTACCGCCCGCAACGTATTAAGGGCAGAATCCCGTATCAACAACCAGCCCGGGCAGTTGCTCACTCATGCCAATAAATACATTTATGAAGATTCAGAATATGGAATGTTTGTAACTGTATTTTATATGCTCATTGACTCACATAATAAACTTTTAACCTATGGAAGTGCAGGACATAATAATCAACTGTTGATACGCGCTAAAACGCTTGAGGCAATTCACCTTAATGCAAAAGGTGTCGCGTTAGGAATTACCAATAATGCAAAATATGAAGAAAAAGCATTATTTTTTGACGATGGAGATCTTGTTGTGCTTTTTACCGATGGAGTTCTTGACTTGTTGGGCAACGGCAACATGGATGCTGGCGAAAAACAGCTTATTGAAATTGCACTCACATCAATAAACAAAGGCCCCGATTTTTTGATAGCTCGACTTCAAGATAATCTTGTTACCCTTGATATTGATAAAGAATTTCTGGACGATTTTACAGTACTAGCCATTCAATTCTAATTAAATTTGGATACATCATGAAAAAGGCACGTTACATTTTTTTAATAATAGGAATATTAATCCTTATTTTTCTTTTTAAAACTTTTGGCTTTCAGAAAACAATTTCACAAATACTATCTGTTGGATGGGGCTTCTGGATTATTGTCAGTATATTTATTTTCAGCCACATATTTCTTACACTAGGCTGGAAGGTTGTAATAAATCATCCTGTTCCCTTGAAAACATTTATTTTGCTTATTTTTGCTCGTATTGCTGGTGATTCAACTTCTTCAATAAACGCTTTTGGATCTATTGCTGGAGAACCGTTAAAAGCTATGTTTATGAAAAAATATATCCCTTTTCAGATTGGATTGGCCTCTGTTGTGCTGGACAGGACTGCACATTCACTGGCAAATGCACTAATGTTTTTAACAGGAATTATATTAAGTTTATTTATTCTTAAACTGCCTCTTTACATCACAGCTATTGCATTAGGATTTTTTTCACTTACTCTGTTAATTATTTTTTTGATTATTCAAAAACAGCGTGAAGGTCTATTAGATTTTATCATTTCAATAATACCATCACGATTGAGCACTAAAATAATTACAGAAGACAGACGAAAAAAAATTGAAGAATTGGATGAAGAAATTAAATACATCTTCAGCAGCAAATCTCACATATATAAGTTTATCATATCAGTATTACTTCATTATTTTGCAGTGACAATATCATGTACTTTAGAGATATATCTGATAGTATATTTCCTCAATATTCAATTTAATATATATCATGCACTTTTTCTGTATGTATTTGGTCTTTTCTTAACATCCGTAATGTTCTTCATGCCAGCCAACTTAGGAACCAGTGAAGGATCGTATTCATTAGCCCTTAAACTTTTAGGATATGATCCATCAATGGGCCTTACAATAGGTATAGTGCGACGATTGCGTACTTTTATATGGTCAATTATTGGTATCATTATCCTTATACTTGCCGGCTTAAAAAAGAACGAATAATTACATCAATCATCTTTTCAGGTATATATGCTGTGCAATACAGCATTTCGCCATCGCTAGTTACAAACACAGGAGAAGCATTAGTTATAGTTAAAATCCCTGTTTGAGAAGTTGAAAGAATTTTTGCCACAAGTACATCAATAAATGGTTTATGGGTAACCACAATGGTATTCCTCTTTTCCTGTAGCAAATATTGAATAATACTATCAGGATTATCGTTAGGATTTATTGATTTGTTGATTGCAATTTCACAATTAAATTTTTCAGCAAGTATTGCTGCACTTTCATGAGCCCTCAAAACACCACTATGCAACACAATATCAGGCCTCCAATTAATTATATGCAAAAAATCTGCAAATCGTAAAAACTGCTCTCTGCCTTTTTGTGACAATGGCCGCTGGGGGTTAATCGAAGAATCAACCGCTTCACCATGTTGTATGATAATTGCTTCCATTACGGCCTCCAGGAAAAATAAAAGACTTCACAACAAAAATTTATATCTACATTGTACTAAATGTATACTCTATCGATTTTAATTAATCAACACTATTTTTTACGTTTGACTGCATAAAGGCTGTGCAGTATAGTTACATATTTAGAATAATTACTCTACGCTAAATAAAATGGAATCACAATGAAAGTACTGTCGCATATCATTAAATATGTAAGCAAACAATCTCAAAAAAAATCATATCCCAAAAAGAAAGTGCTCATATTAGAAGGCGGAGGTATGCGTGGAGTTTTCCTCACAGGAGTCCTTCAGGCATTCACTGACAGAGATTATTTCCCTTTTAAACTCATCATTGGATCATCAGCTGGTGCTTTAACTGGTGTAGCGTATTCTGCTTCTCAAATTTATTTAGCGCGCGATGCTTTTTTTGGTGTACTGCTAAGCAATAACTTCATTAAGATTTCAAACATTTTACGGCCAACTAAACATATACTTAACCTTGATTGGATGGTTTCAACAGTCATCGAGGGCAAGGAAACATTAAATTTTCAATACCTAAAACACTCTATTCCCGTCTTAATAACTGCAACTGAATATAGCGACAACAATCCTCCTGCAACAGTCTATTTAAATTCTAAAAAAGATGATATCGTTACCGCATTAAAAGCATCAGCAGCAATACCTGTATTATACAGAGGTTTTGTAGAATATCAAAATCGAAAGCTCTGCGATGGAGGTCTACTTGATCCTATTCCCTTTAAGAAAGCGCTACATATGGGATTTAAGGAAGAAGATATTCTTGTTGTTGTAACAAGGAAAAAAGGATATAGGAAAAAAGAGGAATCATTCTGGATCCGCTATATCATAGAAAATTATTTTAAAGATTCAAAATATCGATATCTCATTCAGGCACTTGAAAACCGGTATATTATGTATAACGCAATTCTTGATGAACTTGAACACACATATAAAAATATCAGTGTTATTTATCCACCTGATGATTTCAACGTAGACAGATTAACCCGCGACCCAAAAAAAATTCTAGAAGGCTTTGAGCAAGGGGTACAATCAGGGAAAAACTTTTTGCTATCCTAACACAATTTATTGTGCTTTCTTATTAACTTCTTCTTTAATTTTTTCGATGCTTTGCTTATGTTTCCCTTTAATTTCTTCATAGCTCTTTCTATAGGCTTCTTTTATTGCCATTATTGCCTCATAATTAGCTTTTTGTTGTTTAACAACCTTATCTGCCTGTGCCTTTACTTTATTAAAACTATCAAATATTTCCTGCCGCTTTTCTTTATAATTCTGTAACACATGATCTACAGCAGCATTTGCACAATCACCTAAATAATAGTCATCTGCAATTGCGGCTACTTTATTCTCCAATTCATTAATGTCATTCTCTAATTTTTTTGGATCTTTTTTTCTAGTGGATGCTTGCTTAATTTTTTCTATTTCAGCTGATTGCATTGAACTTCTTTGTTCCAACATCGAAAGATATTCTTCATAACTTTGAGCATATTTATCTGGCTCAAGCATAAAATCTTTGTCAGCGGCATTTTTCCACACTTCAGGGTTTTTTGGGTTGTCATCCATCAAAGGTTTTTTTGCTAGTTCAGCAGTAGCCTGTTCATCATTATTTACATTGATTTCACCATAAGGATTTATTAAAGTAAGTGTACCCTCTTCCATATTTATCCTGGAATTTGAGCTATCGCTTACTGCAACAAAAAACTCTGTTCCTCTTATTGCACACACTGTGGTTGGGGTATATACTTTTTTAGACTCACCCTTTTGTAATTTTGAAATCTTTGCTTTAATCACACCATTAATTACAGAAACGTTTTCCTGATTATCCTGTACCGCAGCAATTTTGACTTTTGTATTTTCAAAAATTCTTACAATACTGTTATCTGTATACTTCAACTCTGCTATACTTGCATTTCGTGTTATAACAATATCACCCTGGAGAGCTTTCATGCCTACTACTGCTATCATTTGCTTTCCATCCCGTTCAACAATTACTTCCCCAACCACAAAGCTTACTTCAAGTGCAAAGATACATTGTGCTGATAATAAAACGCCAACAATACATACTAAATATATAAAAGAAACAGATAAAACTTTTTTCATGACATCCTCCACCAATATTTTCTACAGTATTCTTTTTGTACTACTATTGTGTGAATATTAACCATTAATCTTTTTAACTACATTATTACTATTTATTATTATTAAAAGTGCAACAATTTTAGAGTGTTTATTTATTTAAATTATTGAATATCTACAAAATTATAATTTACTATTACGGATTAAATTTCATCCCCAACATTGTAACATCATCAACAAAGCGATCGGCTCCACAAAAATCCTGTATTTTATCAAACAAAAATTCTATGAGTTCTGGTATTTCTAGTTGCCTGTGTTCATCAATTAATTGCTGGAATCGCTTTTCACCAAGAATTCTATCAACTCTATCGGGGCACTCAAATGCACCGTCTGAAAAGAATAACAACTTATCCCCAGGTAAAAGTTCAATACTTTTAGTTGTATACAGCGAAGTATCAAATATGCCAACAAAGGGGCCTGTTGTTTCCATCCTTATTATTTGTCCATCAGGATGTACCACAATAGGTGCAGGTAGACCCGCGTTTACATACTCAAGATGGGATTTTTGTAAATCAAAATGCGCAAAGAATATTGTAGCATAATTGTAGCTCATCATCTTTTGTGTCTGAATTAAAAACTGGTTCATCTCTTTTAATATTTGGTCAGGAGTTTTTGATATATCTACAAAAGTTGTTATAGCTGTCTTTACAATAGCTGAATAAAGAGCAGCTGGTACTCCATGCCCTGAAACATCAGCAAATATGAATGAAAAATGCTTTTCGTCATGAATTATAAAATCAAAAAAATCACCACTTATTTTCTCAACAGGCTTGAACTTAAGGTAAAATGAAAATCCTTTTATATCCGGAAACACCACTGGAAACAAGCACTGCTGCAGGTTGCTAGCAATATCAAGCTCATTTTCTATCTGTATGGAACGTGCTTGTAATTGTGCATAAAGCCGTTCAAGTTCCTGGTTTTTTAATTTTAGCTCTTCGAGCAATTTTATATTTTCTTTTACCAGCTTATGGCGCTCATATGCCCTTTTCACTGCCAGAGTTATTTGATCATTTTTAAATGGTTTAAGTATAAAATCAAATGCTCCAGCTTTTAATGCTGATATTGCAATTTCAATATCATTGTATGCAGTGATAACAATTATTGGAACATTTTCATCAATTTCATGAACTTTATGTATAAATTCCAATCCGTTTATGCCGGGAAGATTCACATCGGTTATTATGACATCGGAAGAAGCTATTACACCACTTTTTAGTGCATCTTCAGCCGTATAAAAATTATAAACTTTATATTCATTCTCCAGAATAAACTTTAACACTTCATTTACTATCTCATCATCATCAATGATGATTACAATTGGCATTTCTATTTTATTCATTTATTGGGCACCATTGGTTGTATCTTTTATTGTACTTCTATAATAACGAATCCCAATCCAATACGCAGGATTTTTGAATCGCTTGTCTGCTTTTATAAATTTATATGCTGTTGTATACGAGGCAGTACAATTATTACTTTGAATTGCATTGCAAAACTCTCGTATAAATATAACTCCATTTACATCAGCTACCGCAACCTGCAACAAAATGCAGTTTTGTATCTCCCTTTGAATCATAAATAATAAATAATAATATGGTACAGAAGATTTACCCCCTACATTTATTAGTAAATAATTAGACTGCAGCATGTCATCTTTCATCATTAACCTTTTTTTATCACTATTATACTCAATGAGGCTTTCATCAATTGCAATCCCTTGAGGTATTGCCTTAAACGTATATGGTAAACCTGATTGCTTAAGTGCCGCTGCAACAAGATCTTTTTTTGTATTACTTACGTTAATCCACGCAATTGGCGGCACAGGCTTTGCATCATTGAGTGCTGCCATAAGAGATGGCATAAAACTTACTGTCGTATCATATCTATTAAATTGGATAATCTCAAACGGTATTGCTTCAGTATATGCATCGGGTACTACTATTATGTCTGAATACCCACTTATTTCATTTATAATTGGTTTCATTATACTGTTAATTTCAGCCTCTTTATCAAATGCCTGTTGTAGCAATCCTACTTTTTCATAATATTCACTTACAATCGCATAAAGCTTGGTATATACATTCGGTAGCCTCACCGGTTGAATGAATGTCCTTGTTATTATCCAGGCAAAAATATCATTTTCATTTTTTGCAATGTATAATATCGCTTTGTGTCTTTGAATAATTTTCTGAATATCACTGATTGGAAAATTTTTTGAAATAAGCTCATTATAGATACTTTGATACCGACTATTTTCATTGAATAACGCTGTTGCCATAATCATCTTATGCATTTCAGCATACCGCAGTGCTTCGCGTTGATTTCCTCTGCTCATTGTATATGATATTGCGTAATTAATAAGTTTATCGAATAAATACTTGTACTCAGTATAATACAATTGTATAGCATCACTACGTAAGCTTGACATCAATTCATCAATATTCTGGGCGATAGTTTGTAATAAAGTGCTCTCTACAGTCTTATCTGCAGAAATTTTCTGCAGTTGTATGCATATATTGAATACTCTATACAGGAAAGCATCCTTGGTAACCAAGGTACTATCATTTAAAAGTTTGTATGCCTCATCAGTTTTGCCTAACATTATTGCTGAATAAACATAGTACGCATACCATATTTTTTCCAATGCATAAGGCACTTTCTTTAACGATTTACATGAAGCATATGCTTTGGTAAAATTATTATTTTTTTGATATGCAACTATAGATTTGAGAACTACTGCATCGGCCAACATAACATCCTTTTTGGAATTAGCCGCACTTATATACTCTAATGTCCGTAAAGGGTTACTGACATTTAGTATTTCAGCTATTTTTACTGTGTTGAATTGCTCATCAAGCCAGCACATCTGATCACTTTTTTCAGTAACAAGCATGATTTGCTGCCATTTTTCATCATCTAAATTTTGGCTTTGCTTTATAATTTCTAAAATGGCAAAATGTGATAAAGTACCAAATTCAATTATTGCTTTAGCAATATTGCTGCTATACGTTGCTTCTGTAACTTTTTTTACCATTTGGTATGCAATTGAATGAGTGTAATGATTAAGAGGATATCCTAAATAATAGGCAACTAACAGCTCACGCATTGAGGGGATGTAATCCGGTTTATATACCTTTACAAGTTCTAAAGCTTTTTTCTCTTCTCCCAATAGATAAGCAGCTTGAGCAAATAACAATAACAGCTGATTTATAGATACAATTGATGTGTTGGTTTGTGAAATTTCATTAATATCAGCAATTTTTTCTTTATATTTAAATCCTTTAATTATTGACTCATACACTCTATAATCAAATGTATTAACCAGATAAGTATTGGACAGCAATTTTTCAGCACTCTGTATATCCCCTTTTAGGAGATGTATATACACACTGTATGAAATAGCACGCGCGTTATGGGGCTGAGAACGCAGCAATTGCAATGCTTCATCTAATTTATTCTGGTAGATCAACACCAAAACCTTTTTCTCAAAATATTCTTTTTCTGTTAATCCAGCCCTTCTCCAGCGCAGCAAAGCTAACTGTGCACTATCATAATCACCGCGTATAAGAGCATCTGTGAACTCACTTTGTTTTTTCTGACCAACTATCTGTACATTACGTAGCTGTTGTTCTATAGAATCAGGAACTTTACCAAGAACAACTGCTCTTGCTTTTTTAAAATCAGATGGATGTATTTCACCCTTTATAAACGACGCAATCATGTTTTCAGAACTCCTATCTGAATACACGATAACAGAAGCAATGTGCGAATACACCGCTGCATCTGCCAAAAGCATTAGCTCCTCTATTTTTAAGACATCCATATATTTAAATAGCGCTGAACATTCTATTTTGTTGGAATAACAGTATTGTGGTGTTACATCAATATCAGGATTATCAGTATCAACTATATACTCCGAGTCAGTTATATTTATGGTAGTTTTTTCAATTTTTTGAAGTCCTTTGTCAGTAGCTACTACATTTCCAGGCAACCACATCAACTTTTCAGCATCTATTACCCGTGAAATAACCGGAACGCATCCCATGCCATAGAATACTGATGTGCGTATAGTGTTGTATATTGTAATCAACGTACTGTTAATTATACAGTAAATTTTGCCTCCAAATGGTTGAATACATTTTTCAACATCCTCAGCAAGTCTTTCTGAATAGGGTGAATCCGAAATTAGTCTCCAATTTATAGTATTGTTATATACCAGCCATCCATAAAGTTTACTATCAAACATATAAAAATGTACCACAGGAATATCAGGGGATGTTGGCGTATATACACCTAAATAGGGCAATAGATATAATGGTGCAGATGACCGATGTGCTGCAAGTATGCTATACTGCGAAACAATGTGAGATTGTAATTTTTCAATATTGCTTGTTGCCTCTTCAGCAAGAATAGCCTTTGTAAGTTTTTGTTCTAGATCCTGTATGGTAAAGCATGTACGCAAGAATTTTCCATAAAAAGCAGTATCTTCTTTATTATAAAAATGAGGGATAGATAGCGCATTGAAAGCCATTGTAATGACCTGCTTGCGCGCTTGTATTGTGTAGGCTTCTTTATACCGTTTGTTTTGTAATAGTTCATTGGTATATGCATCATAGAGGTATTGTACAAACTCCTTTTTCATACGATAGAGGGGTGGTAACAACTCTACGCGAGACAACACCCCAATAATGAGCTTTTCAGGATTATCTATAAATTGCTTGATTTCCACATGCCGGTAAGCCATATCCCAGAGCGTTGCTTCAACATCCCACAGTAAATCCTTTGACATAATTTTATTTGCTTTGAAGCGCGCACTGATAATATCATCATACCCTTCACGGTACTGGCCACTGCGTATTTTACATATTCCTCTATTGATAAGCAATTTAATAACAAATTCCTGATGAACGGCTTCATTACCATAGTAGACAATAGCTTTAGAAAACAACCGTTCTGCTTCCCTGTACATTGAATTAGCTTTAATTACATCACTGCTATCATCAGATGCTTTTCTATCCTGTTGCATCATAGCAGCTTTATGCATATACAAAAGAGCAATTAATGCATCAAATTTAATGCTATAGGCTTCTACCTGTTTTTCCGCCTGTTCTTTTAGTGCAGCAATATCCTGTTCTGCTGGTTTTTTCTTTTGGGCTTTCATCTTTTTAGTATATTCATCAACAAGTGAATTATATACTTTATCAAATATACTATTTTTGAGCTGCTCAATTTTTTTCAGAGCACCATCAATGCGCATCAACTTCTCTGGATCACTGTTCAGAGTGCTGGTATAACAATATGCCCATTGAACCAGGATTTGATAGATTTTATCAATAGCAATATTTTTATCCTGCGCAATGGCAAGAGCGCTATCGTACAATTCCAGTGCTTTTTGCATTGAGCCTGAAAGAGCATAACAGTACCCCGCATTGTACAAGGCAGTAAAATATGCATCAGTCATTAAAGAAGATTTTTGTTTTTTTGTTAATTCGGCAATAGCCATATACTGGGCTATAGCTTCTTTTAATTTTCCACTCTTTGTAAGAATGTCAGCTTGCATGTTATTGATAAGGATTTCCATTTGCATTCCTGAAAGGTGCGAAACAATTTTTCCCTCACCAATAACAACAGTGTCCTGTCCTAGATCATAGAAGTATACGGGGCCAAAACCTCCAAATTTCCAGCCTATTTTATACTGTACTGACTTTTCTTTCTGCAAAGACCGTTTTGCAAGCTCTAAATACGTAAGAGCCTGGTTATCATTATCCATTTTTCGGTAACACTCAGCTATCTCAATATATATACGCGAAGAGCTTTCATCACTGTGAATGTTAGGTAGTTGACTCAATGCGTGAGTATACCATTCTATAGCTTTCTCGTAATTGCCTTGCATTCGTTCAAAGAGGGCAAAATACTTATACAGTACAAACAATGTACCCATTGCAGGTTCATTTTTCTGAGCTATCGCCTTATAAATTCGATATGACTGCTGCATTGATGAAAAAGCCTGGGCATAATTCCCCTTCTGCCACATGCAGTATCCATAGTGATAATAAAATAAAGCCTCTTCCTTCAATGTTGAAAAAGCTTTTTTGAATTCAATTGCTTTATCATAATGGCGTGCAGCTAAATTGAAATTTTTTAAAAGAAAATATATGTTACCAATATTGCAATGAATATCTGCTTCTCGCTGCGGAAACAAGATTTCATTATTTGCTGCCAGTGCCTTTTCATATAGTGGAATACTTTTTTCCCACAGATACTCAGAAAAATATGTATCTATGACTCGTTTCTTTGAAGGGAAAAGACTACGAAGTTCATCGATATACTGATATATCCACCCTTTTAACAGATATGCATCCACAAACATGTCATCTATAAAAAGTGACCAGTCAATGTGGCGCAAAGCTTTTTTGAAAAGCAAGAGAAGCTCTTCAAACTCCTGTGAGGATTTCCCATTCATTTGCCCTGGAGATAATGCCAATGCCTGTGCCCATTTCACATAAATATACCCAAGGCCAAAGATGTGCGCCTTATCAAAATCCATTCGTGCAATAGGCAATCGGTTAAGATACTCCTTCTCAAGATCATGTATTGAACTATCCTGTGATAAGCCCAGCATTGCATTAATATACCCTGTGTGTGCACCTGGTGCATTATTGCTGTAAATATCTCTGTATCGCCGTTTGAGAAGGAGCAATGTATTCATAGTAATGTAACGCTTATATAATGAAGCAGCATCCTTATAATTGCCTTCTGAAATAAGCCTTTGTCCAGTTTGTTCAAAATATTGACTTAGCTGTTCAATAATTGGTCGTATATCCTGTTTCCACTGAGCCTGATAATTATTGACTGCAGCCTCATAGTACACAACCCACTCATCACTTTTTTGGTCATAGTATAATTGCCCTAATGCTATATTGATTAAAAAATATGAAACATCAAGCTTCTTGGTGTTTTCCAATCCCTGTTTCAAAAGCGGTATTGCTTCGTCATTCCGCTGTAACTCAATGAGGCTTGTTGCAGCAATATACTGCATAATAGCTTTGATGATTGGAACAGTGTAGCTTTTGGATGCATCTAGTGCGTTGCTATATCGTTTGTGTATTGCAATATTTTTTGCACTATCAATAATTTGAATAGTAATAGCATTTTTTAAATAGGTGTATGAGGATTGTAAAACAGAAATCCATTCTTCAGGAATAGCAAAATCATTATACACCAGCCCTCCTACCTTGTAGCGCACATACATCACCCGCGCATAGTGAGGATAGTGTGCAATAATGCCAGAGTATACTGCTTGAGCTTTCTCAAACATTCTTGCACTCATGTACAAATCAGCAAGCTCTTCCATAAAAAACGGTGTTTCTTTCTCATTATTTTGTGCCGACAGTTCCTTAATACTGTTCTCAAGCAATGATATTTTTTCCTTATCTTTGACCGATCTTAAGCGCGCATATATGAACGCAGGTTTACTGGTTTTAGCCATTGCAGCAAGAATTGTTTGAACAAATGAATACTGCTTGTAATACGATAGTTCATATAATGCTTTTGCAATGATCATCCCAGACTCAGCATCACCTGCTTCTTTGAAAAAATAATATGTCGCAAAAAGGCATCGTAGGTAACGGTCATGATCATCATAATCTTCTTTATATTTCAAAGCAAGTTCATACTGCCGCAATGCATTCTTTTGTTTTGGGATTATCCCTGTATGCGGGATCATTGCTATATTAATATATTCCCCTTCAACAATGCTGTACACAATTACACCATCAGCATACGGGACCCATCGTGGTGTTGCTGATGGCTCTTCAACAAGCGTTAGCGGGTATTCTTCTTTTTTGCTTACATCATAGGCATACAGTATACTTGCATCATTGGTATTCACTATACCATCATTATTGGTGTCTTGTTCAATGCGCATAAAATAAATTTCATTTCTGGTTTTACCAAAGCAGGGCGATAGCTCTAAATATTCATTGTGAGTGATTTGATTTATTTGACCAGTGGTAAGATCTACTGTAAAAACATTGGTTCCTTTTTGATTTTTTTTCACAAATATTAGCGTATTACCATCATTGGAAAACCGCGGCTGCATGCCCTCAGTAATTTTTTTTATGCCTTTCCCATCCCTTCCCATGATGTAGATAGATTCCTCGCCATCGCGGGTAGATGAAAACGCAATTAATTTTCCATCTGGCGAAAAGCATGGTGAAGCATCACGTACTGGTACGATAGCTCCTGAAAGCGGGTCCCTTATAACAGTAATATTTGTTGATGGTGCTTCCTGATCGGATTGTGCAATCATCGTTTCAGGATCAAGCTTCATGATAAAGATATCACCTTCAGGATCATCTCTGGTGGAAACAAATGCACACCATTTACCATCCACTGATACGTCAGGAGAGAAATCACGAGCGGGATGCATGGTTATACGGACAGTAGTAATGTCATTGAGCGCTCGCAGGTAAATATCAAAATTATTGCGTTCCTTATTTGAAGCATATACAAAATATTTTCCATCAGCAGTTATACTACCGCTCACATTGACCTTACGATCAAAGGTGAGCGGTATTGAACGTCCTGTTCCAAAACGATATTCTTTTGTTAAAACTTGTGAATAATCAAACGGTATGTCGCGGTATGCTGTTGTAGCACATCCCGTGAGTAATAATACAACAATTGCAATTACAATACGTTTCATTTTTTTACCCAGCGCCCATCCTCTTTTTGTATCCAGTCGCCTTTTTTTGCTTTTGCATGCTGCTCTTTTGCAAAATCATACCCAAACCGTATAGCTTTAGGATCATTTTTATCCTGTGAGCCAGAACTTTTAATAAAAATAATCACTCGTGCATTATTTTCATCATTAACAACAGAACGTATGGCTGCACTATCTTTGACTGACTGTAATTTCTTTTCATCTACTATTCCCACATATCCGTTATTCATTTCACCAATAATTCCCATGTCTTTATACATGCGTATCCTGTCAAGGTTGAGTTCACGTATCTTTATTGCCTGTAGTAGGGATTCATCTGTAGATATAAATGCATAACGTTCCCCCTTTGACGGAACCATAACTGTTGAAGTGACCCAGGCGTCCTTCTCAATTTCTTTGTATTCACCAATAAGCTGACGCTCCAAAGCCGTTTTTTCACCTGTAATGTGTATTGCAGGGGGATGTATCTCAATACAGCTTGGCATTCCTTTTAGGCAAGCTGATGAACTGCATCGTACCTGTGAATACAGTATTCCCGCAACGATAGCCAGTGCTATCGCCACTATATGTTTCATAACGTTTCCTCCCTTACCCTGTTAAAAAATTCAACTACCGGTATCCGCTCATAGCGTACTTGCTCATTATTGACAGTAACAAAAACACCCAGCACTTTCTTTTTAAATAAAACAGTAGGATAAACTAGCCCTTTATCAAGATAAAAATCAAAACCGGTAATAATAAGTGAGTTGTCTACTGCAAACTGTGCCATTCCCAATTTAGATCTGCCACGCTCTTCATTAATACCTTTGAACAGCCTGTTTGCAAATTGTTCGCCCACCTTATAGATATTTACTGAACCAGAAATATCAAAATCCTGTGCAATATTAAGATTCTTGCCCACAACCTGTGCATTAAAAGATAACAATGAATCTTTATTAATTTTGACCGACTCAGGCTTGTCAAGCTTGCCTATATCAATGTCATGTGCATTGAGGACAATTTTAAATTCCATGTTTTGCGGATTGAGATCGGCCAGATTGAAATATAATTCTTTAAAGGTAACCGTGCCCTTTAACACCTGTGCACTAAAATCTTTGATTTCAAGTATATTGCGATTAAAACCAATATGCCCGTGAATGTTTGTAACATATTCAAATGCAATATTTCGTGATGGATGCTGTGCCACAATTTTACCAATTGAAACGTTTGCCTTTTGTTTGAAAAACTGAATATTCATAACATCTGTTGAATCAAATGGTATTTTAAAGCTCTTGCCCATTGAGTAGGCTATAGGTATATTCATGTCAACAGGGCCAACAAAAAGCTTTGCAGAATCATTACTAAGCAGAAAACCCTTTGACTGCAAGCTTCCTGTGGCAACTAATGTATGCAGTGTTCCTTTGAGGGCTATAATTGCTTGCAGCATACCGCTCAATGAGTAATTGCCAAATGCAACTTTTGACGTCGGAGCAACCTTTGCTCCTGCCTCAATATCAAGCATCAATTCCTGATTTGTCATCAATGAGCCTTTCACATAACAATGAGCCTTGTGCTTGTAGCTTGATACATCAAAGTAGGATATATCAATTTTTCCTTTTTTTGGTTTTTGTGTAATTGCTGCTTGTACCAATAAATCATCAATGGAATAATCAGGTATATTACACATCGCTTTAATATTAATACTATTTGTTTCTTCAGAACTACTTAGATCTGTATGTATATTCAGTGTCACAGGTTTTGTTATAGGACTTGATGAAAGGGAATGCTTAAGCTGAGCTGGAAGAGTATATGCTATTGAAGAAAGATCAAACTTTAACATAGAAACTGTAATGTCTGCATTCAAACTTTCACCCAGTATTACTTTACCAAAAGCTTCACATCGAATTGTTTCAGATGCTATCTCCGGTGCTTTATGAATTAAAAGTAATTTTTGGATGTCCAGAGAATTATTATTCATAGAATACAATACAGTACACTGTACACTGACACTGTTTTCCCTAGATTTGTTTTCATCCAATGAATACACAAAATGTGGTAATTGAGCATCAACAGTTGCCTCAATAAAAGGATTGCGCATGATTACTGAATACGGTATTTCAACTGTTGGTATGGTAATAGCAAAATCTCCCGTAGAAAACGCAAGTTTACTACCTCTTATTGCACCTTTAACTTTTAACTCATGTGAATCCCCTGTAATCATAAGAGGAAATATTGAAAGCGAACCATTAAAATATGGTTTTTTACCCAGAAGTATACTGGTGTATCTATACACTTCATTAAGACGGATATTGCTATCAAGCATGGCAAACTGTATTGTAGGCTGTGTATTTATTTTTTTTATGGTTCCAGCAAATGATATCCAGGTTGATTGCGCAAATACAACTTTCAATATATTGCAGTGCAATATATCATCTGTTGGATTGTATACAATATCATATTTTACTTGTGCATTGAGGGGGGCTACATGCTTTCTTGTAAACCTGATGGGAGTATTGTGGGTACCACACTTAAAATTACTTGCCACTTGTGTTTCTTCAGGATTATATAAAAGATTGAAAGTAAATAACACCGGTGGCCCTGCAGCAATATCCCTTGACACAAACGAAAGTTGTAGCGTTTGGTCGGGATTTACTTTTATGTGTAATTTGTCAAATATCATTACTGCCATAAGATTTAATGGAATATGGCGTGTTGGGGGAATGTGGAATGAAATGCCTGCTGAAAAATTATCAAGATTGAGATTATACGTGCTGCTTTTAATATGTAACGAAAGATTTTCCACTACAAACCCAAAAAGAATTTCAAATGGAACTGGCAAAGTTATTTCATCCTTTTTTTCTTTTTCTTTTTTGTCTTTATCTTCTTCTATTTTATCTTCTTTTGCATGTGGTTTTAACAATTTTTGAACATTCCATATTCCATTATGCTCTTCTATATATATGTGTGGCTTATATATGCCAATTTCATATATTTTTATTTTCCCTATAAACAGTGGGAAAAAACTATACCTCAATTTTAACTCATCAAAATAAATGACAGGTTTTAAATCATTAATATTCAAAAGTTTGAAATTCTTTATTTCAAAGCCATTGAATAAAGAAAAATGAGTCACATCACAGGAAGCTTTTGCATTGAGGTTGGACTCTACCTGGTTAATAATAATTTTTTCTACTCGTTCGTTGGTTAATACAATATTGGCAATGCATAGAATCAGTACAATTAAAATGATCAGGCTGCTGAGTGCTATCACACTATAAAAGACAATTGAAAAGATGCATCGCGTAAGAGTTCTCAAGTGAATGCTCCATACGTTCTATTACAAGCTTGAAGTACAATACCAAGTGTAACTATATCAAAAACTTTTTTTCATTGACATATCAATTATTAACTTTTTACCATGACATAAATATTTATAAAAAAAGGGTAACGTATGAGTACACTAAATGATCTTTTTTCTTCTGAATATTTAAAAGACAACGCCATTCTCATAGGTAAAATCAAAAAACCAACAATCACCAAAGAAGAAGCTAACCAAATCCTAGAATTTGTCAAGCAAGATATACAAAACTACCCTGACCACCAGCATTTTATACTTGATGTCCTTGTGGTACAGGAGGTATCAAATCCAATAATAGGCGTTTTAATGAAAGCGCTGCAATTCTGGAAAAAAACAAGAGGGTATGCTCTCCTTGTGATGACTGATGATCTTTTGCAAAAAATAATGATTGAACAGCCTGCAATGTTTGACTTTTTTGCAGTTTTTCATAGTATTGATGAAGCAATAGCCTTTACAAAAAAGGCCTAAAGGTTATAACTCTTTAATTATTTTTCTTTCAACTCCAACTGCCCTTACCTCACGGTGCTCAATAATATCATTCATTTTGGGCTCTTCCTTAAAGCGCATCACATTCAACATGAATATTTCAAGCTTGTTTAATGTTGTAGGAGGGAGAGTATTTCCATCAATTTCCAATGACATTACGGGATATCCTTGTAACCGCGCCCAAGGGGTGAGAATTCCTTCAATTACACGGCCAATCAAACAAGCAAATGGCGAGATATTGACAATGCCCGAATACCCATCCTGCATTGCTGATGCTGCAACGCCACTTGACACACTTATCTCGGACTGAAGCTCTAAATTAACAAAATGTTTTTTTGCCATGTCCATTATTGCATGCATATCATGAGGAGTTTCCAGAATAAGCCCTGTTTTCCCAAGTGCTCTTTTAACTTTTTTTTCTACCGAATGTTTATACCATTGTTCAATATAAAATCGTAATAACTTTTTTGTTTCAGCTATAAAAAGCTTTTTATACCATGGCGCTTGCTTTATTACCTTTTTAAGCTCATACTCGCGAACAAAATCACAATAATAGATCCATTCACTAACTCCTGAAACCTTGGCAATAATTCCTTTTGTGCTGAAATGTTTAATAAGTTCATCAATTGCAAAATCATCTCTGCGTACATAGATCTCTCCCACTACCAGTACTTTTGGGCATTGGGCGATAGCTCTTTGTAATGGTATTTTGCTGATAGTATCAGCTATTCTTTTTAGCACCGGTATCACTCTGGTAATATCCTTTTCTGCAACCTGAAGTAACTCCTGCCACAGTGTATCATACACTGCAAGTGCAGCTATTGGGTCTTTGGCACATGCTCTCAGTGCTGTTTCAATATCTTTCATATAGTCGCTGATGACAACTCCCCACCATGCATGTTTTGAAAAGTGCGGACCCAACTCTGTATATGAATGTGATGAATCAAGTGTTACCACGCATACATTTTCAAAACGTAAATCCTTAAATAAATTTTCATAGAGTACAAAATACTGGCCTGTGCGGCATGGTCCTTGGGTTGTAGGCACAAATAATAAATATATTTCATCCTTCTTGTATCGTGACGAAGAAAAGTATTGCAGTGCGCTTCCCAATACCAGATGCGAAGGCAAGCATTCTTTCCCCGAGACAAATTGCCGTGCTAATTGCAATGTTCTGGCATCAGGTACTGGCATTGCTTCAGCATGTATGCCTGCAGAACGCAGTGATGCAGCTAAAAGCTCTGCACCCAAACGACCCATGCTGGCTAAAAGCAGCGTAACTTTGTTATTGTTTCGTACAGGAATTTTGTGACCGGTAAACACATTGCGTACATACAAATCATTATCTTCAATGACAAACCGTAAACCATTATCATATCTTGCAACATTTTCACCCATACACTTTTGTCTGTAGCCTTCAATAATATCTAAGAATGCTTCAATACGCGTATCAATACCTGCATCAGCAGTATGCGAATCAAGTTCTAGAATGAGGAACGGTTTTGAACCCATAATCCATTTCAGGTAGTGCAGCATAAATGAGTCGGGAGCACATGAAAAATTTGAAATAAACGTTACATATATGTTATTTTCTTTTGCAAGCATGACAGCTGCCTTCATATCCTGCTGGCCATAAAACCAGTACATGTTTGAAAATATTGTCTCATCTACAAAAGGCAGTATGTCAAAAGGAATTACTGTATATCCCATACTGGTATATTTTTTTGGAATACCCATGTTTGCATTACCAGTAAACGCATTATACGGGCGTCCTAACAGAGCTATTGCCGGTTTTTGCAATGTGCGAGCAAACTCTAATGCCTGCTTTCCCAATTCTTGTGCTTTTTTGAAGTATTCATTCTGTTTTTCCAGTGCAATCCTGAAAGCCATTTTCCCCTGTGCTTCAGAAAAGCCCAATTTTTTTGCAATTTCCACAAACGAAATCTCTGTTTGTTCGTCTGACAGTTTAAGGTTTATAACTGGCGAAAGTATTTTCTGCTGCGGTAACTCATCAAACGCTTTTTGAATATAATAGGGCAGCCCCTGGGTTATAGGACAGAATGTAGCACGTACATCATTCTGGTAACTCTTCATTTCCTTAATATGTGGCAGGAATATATAATCAACATTCTTCTCTAAAATATTTTTAACCACACCATGCGCAATCTCAGCAGGGAAGCAATAGGCACTTTCTACTTTTGCTACTCCTTCTTCTGAGATTTCATCCGAAGTAACTATCGCCACACCTAATGAATGAAAAAACCATGAATACAATGGCCACAATGTGTAAGTAGAAAAGCACAACGGTATACCAACTGTAACAGATGCATTGTGAATTTTTTCTTGTGGGGAATATTCATTAAACAATAGCGCATTTCTTTTTTCTATAAAATCAACAACTTCATTTTGGTTCACTATCCTCTTTTTGCGGATGTTAGCATACTTGTTGCACCTTCCACCAAACATATAAGTATTGCCATTGACATTGAGCACTCGTATAGGGCAATAATTGTCACATGCCTTGCAGGTGAACTCTCGTTCGTATATGATATTGGTATTGAGGATTGCCTCAAGGGAATATATTTTTTTCTGTAGCTGTCCCTCCTTCAACTTGTTATAAGCAACCAGCGCTACACCAAAACATCCCATGAGTTCAGGATCAGGTGGTACTGTTATGTGTTTGCCAAGTAACATAGCAAATGCAAGGGGAACTGCTTTGTTTTTTGCTACACCACCCTGCAGCACTATGGCATTGCCTATTGTTCTATTACCCACAACACGATTAAGATAATTTGCAACAATTGATGTTACTAACCCTGCAGTGATGTCCTCTTTGCTTGCGCCCTGCTGAATAGCTTTGCGTATATCAGAATTAATAAATGCCGAGCAGTGCTGGCCAAATTTAAGTGGATTATCTGCTTTAAGTGCAATATCACCTATTTGCCATGCATGCTCAATATTTAAATCTCCCTGCGCTGACTCCTCTAAAAATGAGCCAGTACCAGCTGAGCATGCTTCATTCATTGCATAATCAATAGGAACACCATTTTTCAAGTATACATACTTGGCATCTTGTCCACCAATTTCAAAAATAGTGTCAATATCTGGTTTAAAATACGTTGTTCCCACCGAGTGGGCAATTATCTCATTATAGACAGCCGGGGTTTCCAGAAACACTCCCAGAATTTCACGGGATGAGCCGGTTGTTGCTGCCAACGATATTGTAATTGAGCTATCGCCAATCTGTTCTTTGAGCTGCTTTTGTATCTCTACAATACATTGCTTCAATGCGTTCACTGGGTCGCCATGTGTTCGTCCATAGTAAGCTGCAACAATCTCATGAGTATGCATATCAACAAGGCATGCTTTTGTAGTTGTAGAACCACCATCAACACCTAATATATATTCACCTCCTGGTTGTGCCCTGCCGCGTTTTGATGGAATATAGGTTACATTATCTAGTGCCGTTTTCAAACTCTTAAACCGTGGAAAGCTTATGGTATGTTTTTCAAACAAATTGCTGCCCAAAGGCTCACCAAAATGCTGTGCTAAAAGCGCAGCGCCATAGGCTTCAAAATATGCAGCAGTTGTAGGTACAACAAATTCAATGAGTGGCAATTTTTCTTTGATAAATTGCAAAATATACGGATTGCGTGTGATGCCACCAACGACAATAACTGTACCCTTTTGTATTCTGGCTTTTTTTAAAAAATCAGCAACCTTAATTGCCATGACATTTGACAGCGATAGGACTATATCGCCTTTGGTTGCCTCTCCTTTATTGAGCCTGTGAGTACAATCACTTTTCATAAACACTGAACATCGGGTTGATAGTTTCAATACCTTACTTTCCCTAGAGATTGTAAAAATATCTTCAAGTGTCATATCCATCCGGGCTAACTGTTGTTTGAAGAATTCACCAGTTCCTGCCGCACATTTATTGCCCGAAAAATAATTTTTTATTTTTTTATTTTCATCAATAGTATACACAATAAGGTCTTCACCCCCCATGGATACAACTGCATCAGGATAACAATCAATATGCTTCAACGCTTCTTCAATGCTAACCGATTCAATGGTACGGGGAAGCTTAAGCAAATACCGACCTTCATTTCCAGTAACTATCGCCTTGGCATTTTGAGGTATTTTTAATTGAGCAAGTATTGTAGCAAGCGTTCCAATAACATCTCCTTCATGGGGCATACTACTAACCTTTTCTACTGCCACACCATTGCATACAACAACTTTAACACTGGTAGAACCAATATTAATACCCACGCTCACCATGACAATACCTCCATGTTTATGCACACTTTGGTCTATTATTAGTTTTTTTGTATATTCCTGTTTATTTTTCTTTATTTTCGGGGATATAGATAGAAGTGAGTATTGAAATTGTCAATACAAAAGCTATTACTCCAAGAGAAATCTCTGTTGGGATATGAAAACCTAACTGTGCTGCAATCATTTTGCATCCTACATATATCAGGATAACTGACAACCCATAGTGTAAAAACCTGAAAAGCCGCATAACAGCAGCCAGCGCAAAATATAGAGCGCGTAAGCCAAGAATTGCCATAACATTTGAAGTATACACAATAAAGGGATCATGGCTTATTGCCAGTACAGCAGGAATTGAATCAACAGCAAATACTACATCAGTTGATTCAACTACCAATAATACAATGAATAGTGGTGTGACAAACCGCTTACCATTTTCCTTTACAAAAAAATAACCATTGCGATAATCACCGGTAACCGGCAGCATTTTGCGTGCTAATTTAAGTACGGGATTTTTTTCAGGATGTATTTCTTTATCCTTTTCTTTCATCATTTTATAGCCAGTGTATATCAAAAATGCACCAAATACATACAAAATCCAATCAAACTTTTCAATTAGTGCAATTCCTGCAAATATAAATATTGCACGCATGATAAGTGCACCCAATACACCCCAAAATAACACCTTATGCTGATATATAGGATGCACTTTAAAATATGTGAATAACATTAAAAAAACAAAAATATTATCCATACTCAATGACTTTTCAACAAGGTAGGCAGTAAAAAATAATAAGGCTTTCTGATAACCTGAGTAGAAATATATTCCAGCATTAAAAAGCAATGCCAGCAAAATCCAGAAAATTGTCCATAGTACAGCTTCTTTTACTTTAATTTCATGGGCTTTTCTGTTAAAAACTCCCAAATCCAGAAGAAGCATGGCTAAAACAAAAGCATTAAAACCAACCCACAACAGCGTTGATGTCATTTATTTCTCCACACTAATAGAGTGAAATCACTTCCCAATCTTATTCTTTATTCTTGCTCTCAGCGCTTTTAAAAAGCCTTCCATTCCTTCTCCTGTTTTTGCACTGACTGTATGTATCTCCATCTTTGGATTTGTGCGTTTAACATTTGCAAGCAATTCATCCATGTTGAAATCAAGATATGGCAAAAGGTCAATTTTATTAATCAACAGTGTATGCGAGGAGTTAAACATCAAAGGATATTTAACCGGTTTATCCTCTCCTTCGGTTACACTCAATACCACAATCCTTTCATCATCACCTAATTCAAATTCAGCAGGACAGACCAGATTACCAATATTTTCAATTATAACTACATCAATGGCATCAAGATTAAATTTTTCAAGACAGCCCATAATCCATGAACTTTCTAGATGACATGCACCACCAAAAAGTTTTGTTTCAATTTGCACGATAGGGATATTGTACTTGGCTAATTTTTTTGCATCATTTGTTGTTTCCATATCCCCTTCAATAAGTGCAATAGCATAATCCGGTTGTAGGTGTGCAATAATCTTATCAGTTATAGTTGTTTTCCCTGAACCTGGTGAACTCATGATATCAAGCATATAGACTTTTTTTTCTTTTAGTAGTTTTCTTATCTCATCGGCTTTCTGGATATTAGATTCATAGATATTCTGTAAAACCTGAATTTCCATATAATTTCTCCTAATATTATAAGGTTAATGTTGGTTTCATACTGATTGAAATTCCTGTAAGCTATTCTCTACCTGCAACATGTTGATACAATTGGTATTTGTTTAACGTAATAATTGTATTTGTCATCCTTCCTGGATTTATACAAAGGAAGTATGTCCATTATTGTAACTTTATCACAAAAATTTGCAATACAGCAAAAATTTCATGTATTATTAAATTATTAATTCTTAAAGATTCTCAATGCACAATTTAAAACAAATTTGTATACACATTACTTCAAGCAGCGTATAGACGTCAACTACTTCATTTCTTTTATACATTGTTATAATTACCCACGGCAAGCAAGAATAAAGAGTTTGATACATAGAATATTATATTTGTTTTTGCGTTATATTCACTTTACCTTTTATACTGAATGTGATATTTCAAAATAAGAAAGTCTCTGGTCATTTTTTAAACGTTGGATAATTGAATGCAATCCTGAATTACTCAAAGTAGCACTGTGTATATAAATTAGGTAAATAGCAAAAAAAGGCTATCCGTAGTATACGAATAGCCTTTTTATGGACAATACTATTGTAGTTAACAAATCTTGAAGGTTCCTATCTCCCTATCACCTTCAACAACATGTACTGCACAGGCAATACATGGGTCAAAGGAACGAACTACTCGAGCAGCTTCAATAGGATTCTTGGGATCAGCTATAGGAGTGCCAAGCAATGCCTGCTCAACTGGACCCAACTTGCCATCGTCGCCACGTGGGCCACAGAACCATGTTGTTGGAACTACGCACTGGTAGTTTGCAATTTTCTTATCTTCAATTACTATCCAGTGACCTAATGCTCCACGAGAAGCTTCGGTTAAACCTTCACCTTGACCTTTGTCAGGTATTTCATAGGTTGAACGTGGCATAGCTCCAATTTCAAGCTCATCTAACCATTCATAGGCTCTCTGGCATAGCAGTTTACATTCAATGACTCGTGCAGCATGACGGCCTAATACTGAAAATACCGCATCAATGTCAGCATTAAAAACTTTTAACAAAGCATCAACTTCCTGTTTAATTTCTTTATGGCCGCTTAGATAATTGATTGCAACACGCGCTAAAGGTCCAACCTCCATTGGCATGCCATCATAACGAGGAGCCTTAAGCCATGTATATGCACCAGGCTTATGTGGATCAGGATTAGTCTGCCCCTGATATGGATGCAGGTTGGTTCCGGAGTTATAGCGTGCAAATCGCACCTGCTCACGTATTTTGGAAGAATCAAATTCTAGTAATTTCTTGCCATCAAATACTCCACGTTTGAAGTAAAATTCTGTCTGTTCCTGATTTTCATCAAAAACACCGTATGACAAGAAATTAGTATATTTACCTATTTTGAAATAATCACTGTATGCTTTAGCCACAGCGATAATATCATTATAATACACCTCATTGACAAACTCTTCCACCTGTTTTAATAACTTCTTATACTGCCGTATTGCACTTCTGGTTGGGACCTGAGTAACACCACCAGGTACCAAGCCAACCATATGTGGTGTCCTTCCGCCAAAAATGCCGATCATCTGTTGTGCTTTTAAACGGACATCCAGAGCTTCAAGATAGTGCGCAATTGCAGCAATATTTAGGTCCTGATCCTTAATGTAAAAATCACCCTCATATCGAGGCAAAAATGGAGCAACTGCAGTAATCGCATCCTGCCTGTTCTTTTTTACCTCAAGCTCATTCTTTGCCCAATCACGGACTGCCAAAAGCTTCTTATCGCTGCCATTATACTTTAATATTGATGTGATATCAACATAATCAAGCGCACAAAGATGATAGAAATGCAAAATATGTGACTGCAGATAATCAGCAGTTAAAATTAAATTCCTAAGCAATCTACCATTATTATTTGCCTTAATGCCAAAGGCAGAATCAAGACATTTGCTTGATGCAATGCCATGAGGTGCTGGGCATACACCACAGATTCGCTGGGTTATCTGATTTGCATCAACAGGATTTCTCCCTTTAAGAATCATTTCATATCCTCGGAACATGTCGCCTTTGCTTTTTGCATCGACAACTTTTCCGTTCTGTACATCTACTTCAATAGATAGATGTCCTTCTATTCTGGTAATGGGATCCAATAATACCTTAGCCATTGATGACACCTCCATTCTTAAGTTTTACTACAGTGCTGGCAATCTCAGGATGCAGCTCTTTCAAATCTTGATTGCTGGCAACAAGATGTTTATAAATACCTCTGTTACCATAATCTGGGAATGGAGGCTCTGTACATCCAATACATCCTGAACCACAGTTAGTACAGGTATTAACCCCGCCAACCCATTTACGGGTGGGGATATCACATCCTGTATCCATACCTAAGCATCCTAAAAGATACAGACACCCTTCTTCACCCCAGTGTTTTGCAAACCGGCCACGTTTATAATCAGGCAGCCGTTCGCATTTTTCATGAACTGTGGTACCAAAATACATAAGCGGACGATTGTATTCGTCAAGCTCCGGCATGCCTTTGAGTAGAACATGCAACAGAGTGCCTACCATCCAGTCAGGATGAGGTGGGCATCCCGGAATATTTATTACCTTCTTGTCAGGGAACATCTTCTGCAATGATATTGCTCCAGTAGGATTATCGCCTGTTGCTCTTAATTTTGCAGCAGGAATACCCCCAAATGCAGAACAAGAACCAACTGCTACCAATGCTATCGCATTTTTACCCAATTTTTCAATCCATTCCCTAGCACCAATTAATCTTCCATCCATTTCGCCTATGGTGCAATATTCATCGGATTTAGTGGGGATAGAACCTTCTACTATTAATACAAAATCTTTACGGTTTGTCTTCACTGCATTTTCAAGCACCTGTACGGCTGCATGACCTGTTCCACCGCATAACGTCTGATGGTAATTCAAGCTAATATATTCGGTGATAACAGTTGCAATATCAGGCTCCAGCTTGTTTAAAAGCGAAACCGAACACCCAGAACAGGATTGCGCCTGTATCCAGATAACATTGGTACGCTCAGAAGCTTTCTGTAATGCTTTTTTACAACCTTGAATCAGTACACTGGGAAATGCTACAGCAGCAGTAGTAGCTCCCATTATTTTTAAAAATTCTCTTCTGTTTAGCGACATGTAACAACCTCCTAATGTATCAGGTTAATAAGCAGTAACACTATCAAGAATCAACTCCACAACTTTTGGAATTGATCCTTCTACCGAAGGGCTGAGAGAAGTATCCAGTGACCATATATCCTCTGGAACAATACCAATTACTTCAACTTCTGGACGTGCTCCTTTCAATTGCAGAACCCTCAGTACTTCGGCAATACCCATTTCATGCAATGAAACCTGGGGCGACTGTGCCTTGAGATGATTTCCACTGAATCTATATATACTGCCAGGTTTATCTTGAACCCTTAATGCATCAATAATAACCAGTTTATCATACCCCAACATATACTGAATAAGATTAAATCCGGCAGTCCCACCATCAAGCAATTTTACACTTGCAGGAAGGGGTACGTTATGCTGTTGCATGTACTGTACTACATGCACTCCAACACCATCATCTTTCTGAAACATATTGCCTATACCAAGTATTAATGTCTTTTTACCACGTTTCATTGCAATGTCTTTGATGGCACCATTGTTTAATTCTTAGCTATGTGACACTCGTTGCACAACACAGGCCCTTTCTTTGACTGGGCATGGCAATTAATGCACAGGTTGTGAATAGTGTCCTCCCCTTTAGCACCTTTGTGGCACGCTGCACACTGTTTTATTCTGTCATCATTACCTGTTTTGTGGTGACATACAACGCATTTAATACCAGCATCTTCATGTTTTTTATGTGGCATTGCAACAGGGTCCATTGCATTCATTGTTGCACCAATACCAGCCAGTTTGTCCTTATCCGTAATAAATTTATTCACATCCGTTACTGTGACAACATCAGTTGGGCTTGGATTAATATTAGTTGTCCCTTCAGAGCAACCAATAATTACTGCAATGGATAGCATACCTAAACAAAACACTAACAACCTGATTTTACTCACATTTTACCTCCTTTGTTGTATAAAAGTATTGAGTAAATATTTTTAAAATAAATTATAGAAATTAGGCAAACAAACCATTAAAAGAATAGAATTTATGAACATAGGTTTTAAGTCAATCACTTATTGAAATGGAATTCATAGCATAAAACCATACTGCGTGCATAAAAATGGAATAATAAAAAACGCACTGTGTAAAATGCTTGGATTGTTATTCTATAACAGAACTAAAATATTGTCAACAATATTTTAGCATTATATAAAATGCTTTATAATCTTTTCTTGTTTCTTTATCGCTTTGCATTGAATGCTATGGAGATGATGTGCTACAATGTTTTGTATGACAACCCATTATCACATACAGGTCAAAGGTATTGTTCAGGGCGTGGGATTTAGGCCTTTTGTATACAACATTGCAGTTTCACATAACCTGTGTGGCAGTGTATCTAATAATACAGAAGGAGTGACAATCCACCTGGAGGGACCCGAATCAGAAATTCAAAAATGTATAGAAATTATCCGTACTAATCCACCTCCACTGGCACAGATAATCGATATACACATTGAAAAACTACCACCTGATGGGTTCACGCATTTTTCCATACTTGAAAGCACCACTACCACAACCAGGGATGTTTTTATTCCACCGGATGTTGCAATTTGCCCGGAATGTCTCAGTGATTTTTTTGATATGGGCAACCGGCGATACCACTATCCCTTTACTACCTGTACTCATTGTGGACCACGATTCAGCATTATTCAAGACATACCCTATGATAGAGAAAACACCGCAATGAATCCGTTTATTATGTGCAGTGAGTGTCAACGGGAATACACAAATCCACGCGACCGTCGTTTCCACACACAGCCCAATGCCTGTGCCACATGTGGCCCTCATATAGTGCTGTGCGATAGCTCCGGCAACATACTCCAAACACAATTTGATGATATCATCATCCACCTGCAAAAAATTTTGCGCACCCACATTGTTGCACTGAAAAGCGTTGGGGGGTATCATTTAGCCTGTGATGCAACCAATGATGAATGTGTAAAACTTTTACGCCAGCGAAAACAAAGACCTTTCAAGCCATTTGCTATTATGGTATCATCACTTGAATTTCTTGAAACATTTTGTACCGTCACCAATAAAGAAAAAGAACTGCTACAAAGCAAAGAGCGCCCCATCGTTTTAGTACAATTGCAAAAGAACATCATAAGTCCATATGTTGCTCCAGGCCTTTCGTACATTGGGGTGATGCTTCCGTATACGCCATTTCAGTATATGCTCTTTCACAATAACACCCAAAGCATATATGTAATGACCAGTGCAAATATATCAGACGAGCCTATTATATACAAAGATGATGATGCATTTGAGCGACTACACAGTATAGCAGATTACTTTGTTACTTACAATCGCGAGATACTATCACACACTGATGATTCTGTCATGTACGTGGTAGATGAAAAACCTTACTTTGTGCGCCGTTCACGGGGGTTTGTGCCAGCACCACTTTTTATCAAACAAACACCTGTTCATATTCTTGCAACTGGTGGTGATTTAAAAAACAGCTTTGCATTGGCTCGCAACAACGTTACAGTTGTTAGTCAGTACTTAGGAGATTTGTCTACTCCATGGGGCAATGAGTTATACAAAAAAACTATCGCCCATTATTGTAAAATCTTTGATTTTGAACCTCAAAGTATAGTCCACGATTTGCATCCCAATTACTTTACCACAATGTATGCACATGAATACAAAGAGCGCGGGATGCTGACCGTTGGAGTACAGCACCATCATGCTCACATAGCATCTGTATGCGAAGAACACAAGCTGTATGAACCTGTCATTGGAATTGCCTTTGATGGGACAGGATACGGTACTGACCACACATTGTGGGGAAGCGAATTTTTAATAGCAGACACAACATCCTTTACACGCGCAGCACACTTTGATTACTTTGGGCTTCCTGGTGGAGAAAACGCAATAAAAGACCCTTGGAAAATAGGCCTGTCATTGCTTATGTCAGGAACTATTGATGACAAAAATTTTTTTACTGAAAAAAAGGAAAAAGATTTTGTAAAGGAGATAATTTACAAAAACATCAACTGTCCACTAACCTGTAGCATTGGAAGGTTATTTGACGGTGTTGCTGCTATTTTAGGTATTGCACATCACATCAGCACCGAAGCCCAAGCCGCAATGCTTTTAGAAGAATATGCATTACACGCACTGAATGACACCACAACATTTACTGTCCCCATAAAAGAAGACGCTTCACTTGTTATAGACACTTCGTATATCATCAGAGAAATTATCACAATGTATGAAGCTAACATTCCTGTTACTGCTATAGCCATGCGCTTTCACCGGGCAATAGCCGATGTAACTATCGCCACTGCACTAAAGCTTAAGGACCTTTACAACATCAACAAAATAGTGCTTTCGGGGGGTGTGTTCCATAACAGGATATTACTACACCTCATTTCAACAGGCTTACAAAAAAAATCATTTGACGTATATATACCTCAAAAACTACCGTGCAATGATGGCGGTATTGCACTTGGCCAGATTGCTATAGGAAGGGATACCTATGGACATTAAAAAAGAAGCATCGTTATTATCGCACTTTAAAATTGAAAAGCCTGTTGCCATAATGGAAGTATGCGGCACACATACTACTGAATTTTTTCGCACTGGCGTTAAGGATATATTCCCTGCTAACCTGCGCCTAATTGACGGACCTGGCTGCCCTGTCTGTGTTACTTCAAACGAATATCTTGACACAGCCATTGCCATTGGCTGGCAGCATAACTGTGTTATCACTACCTTTGGTGATATGATGAAGGTACCCTCATCATATAGTTCACTGGCAAAAGAAAAATCTAAAGGGCTGCAGGTTGAAGTTGTATACTCACCAATGGATGCTGTATATCTTGCAGAGCAACACCCAGACAAAAAAATTATTTTTTTGAGCATTGGTTTTGAAACCACCGCACCAGCTATAGCAGCTTGTGTACTTGAAGCAAAAAAGAAAAATTTAAAGAATTTTTACATTTTACCCGGAAACAAGCTTACAGTGCCTGCTGTGAAGGTGTTGCTTGATTCAGGCGAGGTCAACATAGATGGCTTTATTTTGCCAGGACATGTGAGTGCAATCATTGGCAAAAAAGCATGGGATTTCATTGCCACTGATTATGGCAAGCCAGCGGTTGTTGCCGGCTTTGAAGACTTTGACCTTATACGCGGAACGTTGATGCTTCTTGGTCTTATTAAAGAAAATACCCCCAAAGTGCTGAACGAATATCCCCGTGTGGTACGTGATAATGGTAACCCCAAAGCTCTTGAAATATTATACAGTGTGTTTACAAAAGGTAATGCCCACTGGCGAGGTATAGGAGTAATACCTGAAAGCGGCCTTGACCTTAAAGATGAATTTGCTGATTTTGATGCAGGTAAACAATTGAAAGCTGAAGTTCCCTCACCCAAAGAACATCCGGGGTGCCGTTGCGGAGAACTTTTGCGTGGAGTCATTATACCTACAGATTGCCCACTATTTGGCAAGGCATGTACTCCGGAACACGCCGTGGGACCATGCATGGTTTCCTCTGAGGGACCATGTTCAGCATACTATAAATACGGGAGAAAGTGAATGGAAATAATTGTTCCTGCTCATGGCAGTGGCGGAAAGCCAATGAATGACCTCATTACCAATCTAATAAAATCAATCCTTGGGAATGAAACTATACAGCTTGACGATGCTGCATGCCTTACGTTGCCGGGAAGTAACATTGCTTTTACCACCGACAGCTATACCATTACACCCATAGAATTTTCCGGTGGGAGTATTGGCAGTCTTGCAATTAACGGCACCGTCAATGACCTGGCGGTAATGGGAGCAACACCTCTATATATTTCATGTGCACTCATTCTTGAAGAAGGGCTTGAAATTGAAACGTTACGTC
This sequence comes from Spirochaetota bacterium, assembly GCA_026414805.1. Taxonomy (NCBI): domain Bacteria; kingdom Pseudomonadati; phylum Spirochaetota; species Spirochaetota bacterium. Next base: position 70,275 of record JAOAIH010000006.1, read on the forward strand.
GCATTCTTATTTCCATGAAAGAAGCAGCGGTAAAAGCAGGGGTGGCGATAGTTACCGGCGACACCAAGGTTGTGCCAAAAGGCAAAGGGGATGGTATATATATAAACACTGCTGGCATCGGAGTATTTATTAATCCACCACAGCGAAGGGAAATTAAGCCTGGCGACAGCATCATTATAAATGGTACCATTGGCGACCATGGCACCACTATTATGGCACTGCGTAACAACCTTACCTTTTCTAAAGGGCTCTCTTCAGATTGCGCTGCACTCAATCACCTGATTTTAGATGCTATTAAACACTATCCTGATGCAATTAAGTTTATGCGCGATGCAACGCGTGGTGGTGTTGCATCCATACTTAATGAAATTACGAAAAATGCCTTGTTTGGTGCTACACTGTTTGAAGATAGTTTACCAGTAAAAGATGAAGTCCGTGGAGTAGCTGAAATTTTAGGTATTGACCCGCTGTATATTGCAAATGAAGGGAAAGTTGTCATGATAGTTGACAGCCAATATGCTGATGGTATTGTTGCTGTCATGAAAAACCATCCTGAAGGAAAAGAGGCAGCCATAATAGGCACAATAACCTCTGAGTTTCCTGGCAAAGCATTTATGCAAACTAAAATTGGCGGCAAACGGATATTGCCTGTACTCATTGAGGAACAACTGCCACGAATTTGTTAACATGGTGAGGTAAAAAACTATGTGTTTGGCTATACCAATGACAGTAAAAAAGATAGAAGGCTCCAAAGCTACTGTTGAATCGATGGGGGTTGAAAAGCTGGTTGACATTGCACTAACCCCCGATGTAAAGGTTAATGATAAGGTAATAGTGCATGCAGGATTCATCATTGAAATCCTTGATCCTGAAGCCGCACGCCAAATAGAAGAAACCTGGAATGAATATACAACACTGCTGGAGCAAGAACACAAATAAATGCGAATAATTTCACAAGAAGAGCTTTATTCTGCTGTAGCAAATCTTGTAGTGCAGGCTAATTTCAATTTACCTAGTCACGTGCATAAGGCGCTTTCCACAATGCACAGTGCCGAGCAAAAACCGTTAGCCAAAGAAACTCTCAATATTTTATTACAAAATGCGTTCATTGCTTCAAATAAGCACATTCCACTGTGTCAGGATTGTGGTTCGGTTATTGTTTTTTTGGAGATAGGCACCGGCGTTAAAGTTGATGGCAACCCTGTGGATATTATTAACACTGCTGTAGCAGATAGCTACAAGAAACATTTTCTGCGGCCATCTATCGTTCAAGACCCGCTGTTTGATAGAATGAACACTGGAACCAATACTCCAGCATTTATTCATACCGAATTTGTTGATGGCAACGACGTAAAAATCACTGTATACTTAAAAGGTGGTGGTTCTGAAAATATGACTGCACTAAAAATGTTTACCCCAACAGTCCACATTGAAGAAATCATGAATTTTATAGTAACCACCCTACAAAAAGCAGGACCTAATCCCTGCCCACCCCTTTTTTTAGGAGTTGGCATTGGCGGTACTGCTGACGTTGCTGTGCTTAACGCTAAAAAAGCAGTGTTACGGACACAATCTCATCCAAAAAAAGAATATCAAAAACTTGAAGAAGAAATTCTTACACGGTGTAACAAAACGGGCATTGGTCCTTTAGGATTTGGTGGGAACAATACTGTTGCTATGGTCAGAATAATGGAAGCACCCACTCACATTGCAACACTACCAGTTGCACTCAATCTTAACTGCCATTCTTTACGGTTTGGGTGTGCCATTATATGAAAGCTATCGAAATACACACACCCATAACTGAAGAGGTCATACGTAAACTGAAATCAGGAAATCTTTTGGCTATAAGTGGTACTATCTACACAGCCCGTGATAGGGCACATAAAATCATTGCTGATCTATACACACAGCAAAAACCTATTCCTGTAGATTTCACTAATGAAATAATCTTCTATGCAGGTCCAAGCCCTGCTCCTGAAGGGATGCCTGTGGGAGCTATCGGCCCTACTACATCATACCGTATGGATGCGTATACCGATGTTATGCTTTCTCTTGGAGTTCGTATGTTTATTGGCAAAGGTTCACGCAGTGAAGAAGTTAAAAGGCTTTTGATTCAGCATAAAGCTGTGTATTGTTCAGGCTTTGGTGGTGCTGCGGCATACTTAGCGCAATGCGTAGTTGATGCTCATATTGTGGCTTTTGAAGAGCTTGGACCAGAGGCTATTTATAAATTGACTGTCGAAAAATTCCCGGTTATTGTAATAAACGATATATATGGCGGAGACCTGTATGCTGATATTTACCAATCATCATCAGTTTGAAGATTTTTGTAATAGAATTTCACAAAAACTACATGAACGCCCCACACGGCAGATTGAGCGCAAAAGCCTTAAGGATGCGGCAGTCCTTATTCCCCTTTTTTTAAAGGACAATGCCCCTCACATTCTTGTTACCAAACGCACTACGAAAGTTGCTACCCATAAAGGAGAGGTATCACTGCCCGGGGGCGGCATTGATGAAAATGATAGAACGCCTCTGGATACAGCACTGCGCGAAACATATGAAGAAGTTGGTATAAAGCCTGAAGATGTTACCGTATTAGGTGAATTTGATCATTTTATTTCAATTTATGGTTTTCATGTATACACGTTTGTGGGGACTATTCCATATCCATACACCCTTACCATAAATCACGATGAAATTGAATCATACACTGAAGTGCCTCTTTCACTTTTTGTAGAGGAAAAGTATGATTCAATGGAATACTATACCTATGAAGGAAATCAATATGCCATTTATTACTACCATTATAATGGCTATACCATCTGGGGATTGACCGCTCGTATTCTTACTGATTTTTCACGGAAAATTATAAAAGATATAATGCTCCTGTCTCTTATACACATCTCCGAGCC